>JAEEJD010000222.1 GCA_016281675.1 Lachnospiraceae bacterium | reverse complement strand
TGTTTTATTTCACAGCAGACGGAAGGGTTGATTTTCGTGAACTTGTAAAGGATCTGGCCGGAGTGTTCAGGACGAGGATAGAACTCCGTCAGGTGGGCGTCAGAGATGAGACCAAGATACTCGGCGGTATGGGGATCTGCGGACGTCCGTTGTGCTGCCATACATACCTTGCTGATTTTGCCCCGGTATCGATCAAGATGGCAAAAGAACAGAGCCTGTCCCTTAATCCGACAAAGATATCCGGGATCTGCGGACGTCTCATGTGCTGTCTGCAAAATGAGGCCGAGGTGTACGAGGAGCTTAACAGAAAGCTTCCGAGAGTCGGAGATTCGGTGACGACACCCGACGGCCTGAAGGGCGAAGTCAGGGAGACCAACGTTCTCAAGCAGCTCGTTAAGGTTGTCGTAGAAGTCGATGATGAAAAGGAACTCCGTGAATATGCCGTCGGTGAGCTCAAATTCAAGCCGCGCCACAAAAAGGAGCGGGATGACGAGAAGGGCGGCAAAGGCGGAAAGCGCGGAAAGAATAAGGATAATAAGAATCAGAAGAACCGCGAGGAGATCGAAGAAGAACGGGAACTGGAAGAGCTTGAAAGACTAGAGCGCAACGATGGCAAATCCAAACTGGACGACGATTGAACTGAATGAAGGAGAACGGATTGACGATCTTGAAAGATGCGGATACAAGATCATCCAGAACACGGAGAAGTTCTGTTTCGGAATGGATGCCGTACTGTTGTCGGGATATGCATACGCAAAACGCGGGGAGATCGTCCTCGACCTTTGTACCGGAAACGGTATAATCCCAATACTCATGGCAGCCAAGACACAGGCTGAGAGGATCGTCGGGATCGAGATACAAAAGGAAGTCGCCGATCTTGCCAAGAGAAGTGTTGCGGCAAACGATCTTAACGACCGCATCAACATCATCTGTGCGGATATTAAGAATGCGGAGGATTATCTCCAGGCCGGTAAGTTTGATGTTGTCACCTGCAATCCGCCATATATGATAGAAAATCACGGGATCAAGAATCCCGATTCCCCGAGGGCCATTGCAAGGCATGAGATACTGTGCAACTTCGATGATGTCGCAAGGATCACCGCAAGAATGCTAAAGCCCGGAGGAAAGATGTTTCTGATCCACAGACCGTTCAGGCTGACTGAGATATTTGAAACGCTCACCAAATACGGATTGGAGCCCAAGAGGATGAAGCTTGTACATCCGTATGTCAACCGTGAACCCAATATGGTCCTGATAGAAGCTTTTCTCGGAGGAAGGCGAAGACTGACGGTGGAGCGACCCCTCATAGTATATGAATCGCCGAACTGTTACACAAAAGAGATATATGATATTTACGGATACTGATCATGAATGAAAGACCCGGACAGGGTATGCTTTATCTTTGCGCGACACCGATAGGAAATCTTTCGGACATATCCGAAAGGGTTCTTGAAACGCTCAGAAGCGTGGACATCATTGCCGCCGAGGATACAAGGAACAGTTTGAAGCTCCTTAATCATTTCGGGATAAAGGTACCTCTTACAAGTTATCATGAATATAATAAGTACGATAAGGCCAATGAACTTATCGACAAGATGGCTGACGGAAAGAGTGTCGCACTCATCACGGATGCAGGCACTCCCGCGATATCGGATCCGGGGGAAGTGCTTGCCGATATGTGTCATAACGCGGGGATAAGGGTGACATCGCTTCCGGGTCCCTGCGCACTTGTAACGGCACTGTCGATGTCGGGAATGCCTTCAAGAAGATTTGTATTTGAAGGGTTTCTTCCTTCGGACAAAAAAGAGCGCAAGAGGATACTCGAAGAGCTCAAGGATGAAACAAGAACGATCATACTGTATGAGGCTCCGCATCATCTGAAGACCACGCTCGCGCAACTTTATGAAACGCTCGGTGACAGGCGAATAGCTATTTGCCGTGAACTGACGAAGAAGTTCGAGCAGACGATCCGAATGCGAATGGCGGAAGCCGCAGTTTATTATGAAGACAAGGAACCGAAAGGCGAATACGTTCTTATCATTGAAGGCAGATCGCAGAGCCTGGTGGATGAGGAGAAGGCCGACGCCTGGAGGCAGAAAGATATAAATGAGCATATGGCGTTATACGAATCGGAAGGACTTGACCGTAAGGAAGCCATGAAGAAAGTGGCTGCGGACAGGGGAATGTCCAAGAGAGACGTATACCGTCAGCTGCTTGAAAAAGAAGAAAACGGATAAAAGGAGTAAAGATCATGGATAAGGAAAAATACTATATCACAACCGCGATCGCATATACATCGGGAAAGCCGCACATCGGAAACAGTTATGAGATCGTTATGGCCGATGCGCTCGCAAGGTTCAAAAAGCTAGAAGGACGCGATGTATGGTTTCAGACCGGAACAGACGAGCATGGCCAGAAGATAGAAGACAAGGCAAAAGAAGCGGGCAAGACCCCGAAGGAGTTTGTGGATGAGGTTGCCGGTGGGATAAAGAATATATGCGACAGCCTCAATATAGGATATGACCGCTTCATCAGGACGACCGACAGGGATCATGAGACCCAGGTCCAGAAGATGTTCAAAAAAATGTATGAAAAAGGAGACATCTATAAAGGATCGTATGAAGGAATGTACTGTACGCCCTGTGAATCGTTCTGGACGGAGAGTCAGCTTGTGGACGGTAAGTGCCCGGACTGCGGCAGGGAAGTAAAGCCCGCAAAAGAGGAAGCTTACTTTTTCAAGATGAGTAAATATGCCGACAGGCTGATAGAATACATCAATACGCATCCCGATTTTATTCAGCCGGTATCCCGCAAGAATGAGATGATGAACAATTTCCTTCTTCCGGGTCTTCAGGATCTGTGCGTATCCCGTACATCTTTCAAGTGGGGAATCCCGGTTGATTTTGATGACAAGCATGTTGTGTATGTCTGGCTTGATGCGCTGTCAAACTACATAACCGGCATCGGATACGATACCGACGGAAATTCAACGGAGCAGTTTAAGAAGCTTTGGCCGGCGGATCTTCATCTTATAGGAAAAGACATAATCAGGTTCCATACGATATACTGGCCGATATTCCTGATGAGTCTTGATCTTCCTCTTCCGAAGCAGGTGTTCGGACATCCCTGGCTTCTTCAGGGAGGGGAGAAAATGAGTAAGTCGCGCGGCAACGTTATATATGCCGACGATCTTATCAGGCTCTTCGGTGTGGATGCCGTAAGATATTATGTGCTTCATGAGATGCCTTACGATAATGACGGAACGATCACGTGGGAGCTCATGACCGAACGGTACAATTCCGATCTTGCAAACATACTCGGTAATCTTGTTAATCGTACGATCGCCATGAGCAACAAGTATTTTGACGGATTTGTCAGCAGCACGGGAGCAACGGAGTCGATCGATGACGATCTGAAATCCGTATGCACATCGGCCGCGGCGAAAGTCAAAGACAAGATCGACGGTATGCATATGTCCGACGCACTTACCGAAGTGTTCAACGTGTTCAGGCGTTGTAACAAATACATTGACGAAACCGAGCCGTGGGTTCTTGCCAAGGATGAGGATAAGAAGGCAAGACTTTCCGAGGTATTATATAATCTTGTCGAGGGTATATGCATCGGTGCCAATCTGCTTAAGCCTTTCATGCCCGATACGGCTGACAGGATACTGATGATGCTCTTCGGAACCGAGCGCGATTTCGAATTCCTGTCCGAGTTCGGAATATACAGGAGCGGTACCAAAGTTACCGACAAGCCGGAAGTATTGTTCGCAAGACTGAACCTTGACGATATCATGGCCGAGGTCGAGAAGATCCGGGAGAACCAGCGCAGGGAATATGAAAAAGAAAACGGTATCGGTGCGACGGATGAAAACGGCACAGCATCGCCCATACATGTTGAGCTCAAAGAAGAGATAGAATACGACGATTTTGCGAAGATGCAGTTTGTTGTCGGTGAGATCATAGCTTGCGAGGAAGTGCCCAAGTCAAAGAAACTTCTCTGCTCGAAAGTCAAGGTCGGTGACAGTGTCAAGCAGATAGTATCCGGTATCAAGGCATACTATAAACCCGAGGAGATGATAGGCAAGAAGGTCATGGTGCTGTTGAACCTGAAGACCGCAAAACTTGCCGGGGTCGAATCAGAGGGAATGCTTCTGTGTGCGGAAGACGAGCAGGGTAACCTTGCACTTATGAAACCCGAGAAGGATATGGAGTCCGGATCGGTGATATGTTAAAAGAAGACGGGAGGAAATAATAATGAAAAGGATAGTAAGCTTTATTACGGTATTAACATTAACTGTCGGAATGTGCGTGAATGTAGGAGCGACGCAGACGATCACATTTGACGAATCGGGAAACGGAACCGTCAAGGATAAGGAAACGACGGCTACACCCACACCTACCGCTACACCGACTCCGACGGAGGCTCCGAAGGATGAAGGAGGATTTGCCTCGATCCTTGATTCTCTGTTCGGCGGATCGGATTCCGAAAAGGATGAGAAGAAAAAGACCGACAAAAAAGGATATCTGGCACTCGGCGCGGATCTTACACCCGAGCAGAAGTTATCGGTTCTTACAACAATGGGAATATCCGAGGCGGATCTCGGTGACTATGAGATAGTAACGACTACCAACAAAGAAGAACACGATTCACTTGATAAGTATATCGAACCCGCTCTGATAGGAACCAAATCACTTTCATCGGTACTCGTTAAACCGGCCGAATCAGGTCACGGGGTTGTCGTTACAACGAACAACATCAATTTCTGCACGACCAATATGTACAGAAACGCTCTTATCACCGCCGGCGTTACGGATGCGGACATCATGGTTGCGGCTCCCTCACCGATATCCGGAACGGCTGCGCTTATCGGTGCTCTCAAAGCATATGAGGAGATGAGCGGAGAGGAAGTCAGCAGCAAAGCTCTTGATACATCGCTTAATGAGCTTGTTACAACGGGACAGCTTGTGGATGCGGTAGGAGACGATAAGGAAGCCGAAGAACTGATCTCATACATCAAGACGGTAGTTGCAACGAACGATCTTAACACAAGAGAAGAGATCGAGGCAGCCATCCGTAAGGGAATGAAAGATCAGAACGTTACCCTGTCGGATGATGAGATCAATCAGATCATTGATCTTATGATGAAAGTAAAGGCTCTCGGTATCGATTACAAAGTGCTCGCAGAGCAGGCCGATGACATTTACGCAAAATACAAAGACGATATCAAGGCCGGAACTTTCGATATAAACAAGGTCAATGTCGAAGATCTCGGACTTACGAAAGTAATAGGGAACGCGATCACCAATACCGCCAAAAATATCGGGAACAGCATAGCGGGATTCTTCAAAGGCCTGTTCAAATAATGGATGTAACGATCAGACCGTTAAAGAGAAAAGAGTGGGACATGGCGATGCAGCTCGCATGGGATACGTTTCTTGTGTATGAGGCTCCGGAGTATGACCCACTCGGTGTGAAGAATTTTCACGAATTCGTGAAGGGCGATGAACTCCGTAACATGTTCGCTATGGGCGAATACCGTGCATGGGGTGCCTTTGACGACAATGATGTGATAATCGGTGTGCTTGGAATACGCAAGCACTGGCACATTTCTCTTCTGTTTGTGGAACCCTCGTTTCATCATCAGGGGATAGCAAGTCTTCTGTTGAAGACGGCTTTTCTGGAAGCGAGGGAAGAAGGCGTTACCGACATGACGGTCAATTCTTCTCCGTATGCGGTAGGGTTTTATCATAAGCTCGGATTTGCCGATCTGGACCATGAGAAGATCACGGATGGTATAAGGTATACGCCGATGAGCATAGAACTGTAATGATTGCTTTTTTGATATTGTTAAATTATAATCATAAAAGGTATGACTTCATCGGAAGGATTGAATTATGAATAAGATTTTCAACTTTGAAGGACCGGTTTTTACGTTCTTATCCAGACTGGCCGATCTGTTCTGGCTGAATCTTTTATACATACTCTGCTGTATTCCGGTGATAACCGCGGGTGCGGCAACCACGGCACTTTATTACGTAACACTGAAAATGGCCAAGGACGAGGAAGGATATATTACAAAGTCCTATTTCAAGTCCTTTAAGCAGAATTTTGTTCAGGCTACAGTAATTTGGCTTGTCATTCTGGTAATCGGTGTTGTGATGTTCATGGATCTTCGTATCGCAAACGGCGGTAACATGGCTGAGATATTGAAGACAACAACGGTCAGCAACGTGGTCATAGTGGCCGTAGGGGTTATGCTGATCATACTATGCATGACACTGACATATGTGTTTCCGCTTTTGGCCCAGTTTGACAATACGGTAATAAACACGGTCAAAAACGCTTTTCTGTTAAGCATCAGACACCTGCCGTATACTTTTTTGATGATACTGATCACGGCAATTCCCGTTGCGCTTATCTGGTTTTCACCTGCGCTTTTACTGCTGGTGCTTATCATGTTTTCGGCAACGGCATATATTAATTCGAAATTCTTTAATAAGATCTTTATTCTGTACATGCCAAAAGAAGAGGGTATAGATGGGGAAGGCTGAAAAGAATAAGAGTAATTCCATGACTGTGCAGTGGGCTATTCCCACGATCATTCTCATGATCTTTCTGGTGTTCACTCTTATCAATTACAACAAAATAATGAAGGCCAATTCCAAAGATAAAGCCCTTGACAGAGTCAGCAGGCAGGCGGTATCCGTTGCCGGTTATTACCATGGTCTGTTCGACGGTGCGGTCGGATCGGCGGATGCGATAGCCGATTACCTTATGACTCACAAGGATATCACCGACGAAGATGCGGTTGAAATTCTAAAACAGCTCGACAATCATCTTGGTCTTGTTGACGCTTATATCGTAAGGGCCGACAGGAGTGCCGTGGATTCGTACGGCAATGAGTATGCCGAACTCGACAATTCCGAAGAATTCAAGGCTCTGCTCGGAACGAAAGACGTAGCGGCATCGCGTCTTGACGAGAAAAAGAGACCCGTACTTTTCATCAGTGCGCCTATCAGAACCGAGAGTGAATGGAGAGGTAATCTGATCCTTGTCTATAAAGGGGACAGGATCGCCAAACAGATGGATTCGACGGCATACAGTTATGCTCTTGTTTACTCAAACGGTATCGTCGGAGAAGTATACGGTACGGAATCCGGTCTGTTCCAGATCGGTGACAATTTCAGGGATATAGCCGAAAAGCTCACATTTGAAGACGGCAGCGCGACGACATTCTTCCAGAGCGTTGAGGCCGGAAGAGCCGGAACGGTCCATGTCAATAACGGCAAGGGTGTAAGCTGCTACATATGCCACCAGCCGATCGGGAAGATCGGTGCCAGTATCATGGTTATCATTCAGGATAATCAGATCACGAGAAGTATCGATGAAGAGAATCAGGATACCAGAAGCATGATAATGAAGGTCCTGGTCTCCATCGGAATCTTTGTCGGACTTATCTTAATCCTCTATATCATCAACAGAGTAAGCTTCACGAAGGAGAGTATGGAACTCCAGAACAAGGCGGAGACCGATCTTCTTACAGAGCTTCTCAACAAGATATCCACAGAGAACAAGATCAAAGAGTATCTTGAAGGAGAGGGCCGCGACAAGACGAGTATGATGTGCGTACTCGATATAGATAATTTCAAGAAGATCAACGATACAATGGGTCACGCGTTCGGAGATGAAGTTCTGGCTACCCTCGGAAAGAGGATCAAGACCGAGTTCAGAGTGACGGATATCATCGGCCGTACGGGTGGTGATGAGTTTATCATTTTCTTAAAAGATCTCAAGGATGATAACGTTATAGAGCGTGAGTCAGGAAGAGTCGCAGGATTCTTCAAGGACTTCACGGTAGGAACATATACCAAATATTCGCCCACGGCCAGTATCGGTGCCGCTATCTACCCTCGTGACGGAAGCGATTATGAGAGTATGTATAAGGCTGCGGACACTGCGCTCTATAAGGCCAAGAAGAGAGGCAAGAACCAGCTTGCGTTCTTCTCCGAGACTACGGATGAAGACAAACTGGAAGCCGAAGAATCAAGCAAGCCCAAAACGATCGATTCCGACGAGGATTGAACAGGTTTTAGATAATTTGTACACCTATCGGAGAAATCTTTGGGCAACCTTGGCATTTTATTTTCCGGGGTGTCTTGTTATAATCACATCAATACGGCGTATCATGCCGAAATAATTCAATTGGAGGTTACATTAAATGGCAGGTTTATCACTTAAGAACATTTGCAAAGTTTATCCCAACGGATTCCAGGCAGTTAAAGATTTCAACCTGGAGATAGCGGATCAGGAGTTCATCATCTTCGTTGGTCCTTCCGGATGCGGTAAATCAACAACTCTTCGTATGATCGCAGGACTTGAGGAGATCTCTTCGGGTGAACTCAAGATAGGTGATCGTGTTGTCAATGATGTTGAGCCCAAGGACAGAGATATCGCAATGGTATTCCAGAACTACGCTCTGTATCCTCATATGTCGGTATATGACAACATGGCATTCGGCCTTAAACTTCGTAAGGTTCCCAAGGATGAAATAGACAAGATGGTTAAGGAAGCAGCCAAGATACTTGACCTGACAGCTCTTCTCGATCGTAAGCCGAAGG
>JAEEJD010000221.1 GCA_016281675.1 Lachnospiraceae bacterium | reverse complement strand
TATGCGGCTGCGCAGTTCCTTGGAATCCACGGACGTATCGGTCGTCTTTGCAACTGTGAAGCTCTGATATCCGTCGACATGCGAATGGTTCTTGACACAGCCCAGTGTTGTATATAGCGTAGTCTCGCGATCATCATTTCCGCCGAACAGCATTCCGTTATCCTCGAGCTTATACACACCCACTACCGTAAAATCATAAAATTTACGTCCCGAAATAACCTGGACATTCTTTCCAATCATTTTGTCGTAATCCTCGCTGCTAAACAGCTTCTTTACGGCATAATCCGACAAAAGGCACGCTGATTTACCGCCTTTTTGAGCTTTATCGCCTATCTCTCGTCCTGCCAGAAGTTCGATCTTCTCTCCTTTAAAATATCCCTCATCTCCGCCCGTAATGGAAACTGCGGCACTGTTACGTCCCAGCGTTATTCTTCCGGAGCCGAGACTCTCCGACAGGAGTATGTTGCTTATCTGTGAACCGAACTCCTCCTTGAATTCTTCGATCATGTAATCCTTAATGAAATCTTTCTCCGCGGGGGACTTTCTGTCTCTTCTGCCCCTGAATTCCAGGCCGCTTTGTTCTCCCTTGACGGCTTCGGTCTCTCTTTGGGTAACACCGATCATGATGTTTGTCGCACCCATCGAGGACATCGAATCGTTAAAACTGGTCGTAACGGAGTTACCGACCGTACGGATGGCGATAACCGCGCCGATACCGATTATGATACCGAGCATTGTCAGTATAGCTCTCATCTTATTGGCCAGTATCGACGATATGGCCATTGAAATGTTTTCACCCAGCAGCAACTTTTCCGGTCCCCTTTCTTTCGCTTACGATCAATCCGTCATGGAGCGTCATGATACGCTGAGTTTCCTCGGCAAGCTCCGGAGAGTGCGTGATCAGCACTATCGTTTTACCCTGCTCACGGTTCAGTTTATGGAATATATCCATGATCAGCCTTCCGGTTGCGGAGTCAAGCGCACCCGTAGGCTCGTCCGCAAGTATTATAGCCGGATCGTTCGCCATCGCACGTGCGATCGCGACACGCTGTTTCTGTCCGCCCGAGAGCTCATCGGGGGTGTGGTACATTCTCTCAGACATCCCCATCATATCCAAAAGCTTCTTGGCGCGTTCGTTTCTCTCTCTTTTTCCGACACCGGCATACAGCATGGGAAGTTCCACGTTCCTGATCGCCGTCATCCTGGCGATCAGATTGTATGTCTGGAACACGAATCCTATCTTCTTATTTCTTATAGCCGACAGATCGTCCTCTTCGGCATTGAACATATCGAATCCGTCAAGCTTGTACTGTCCCATCGTCGGAAGATCCAGCGCCCCGATCATGTTCATAAGCGTTGATTTTCCCGATCCGGACGGTCCGACAACCGCCACGAACTCGCCCTCGTATACCTTGAGGTTGACACCGTGAAGCACTTCAAGTTCGTTCGGCTTACCTATAAAATACCGCTTAACGATATTGTTCATGTCTATGATAAGCTTATTATCCACTTACATTTCCCCGCCGAATATGGACATATCCTGCTGAAGTTCACCGGCCTTACTGTCTACAAGTACGGTCATACCCTCTTTGATCTCGGGTGATGATATCTCCGTATAGAAGTCTCCTTCGAGCCCGACCTTAACCTTGATCTCTTTGGCATTTCTCTTGGCATCGGGAGGTGCAGCTCCGAACGACTTGGACTCATCGTCCAAATCATCCGCATCCATCGTCTTACCGTCGGACCCGACAACCGTTATGCCGAGAATCTCCTTGGCCTCGCTGTCCGCGGAGTCTTTGTCCTCTTTTTTATCTTCAGCTTCGGTTACGTATATATATGTGTCCCCGTCGTCCTTCTGCTCGATAGCATCGTAGGGCACAGCCAGAACATTCTCATGCGTATCGACGAGGATGTTAAGCTTCGCGCTCATACCGAACTTGAGTCTCTCGTCCTTGTTCAGAATATCGATCTTGACCTCGAATGTACTGGATGATGACGTTGTTGCAGCCGAGGCGGTCGCGGTACCGGTGCTTGAAGCAGACGTCGCGGTGGGCGCGACGAAAGTCACTTTGCCCTTGATCTCGTCATCCCCCGTTGCATCCGTCATGATAACAACATCCTGACCTATCTTGACGTTGTTGATATCATATTCATCCACCTGGGTCGTAACTTCATATACATCAACGGCCTGTATCGTCATGAGAGCGCCGGTCGTAGCCTGATAACCGTTACCTTCCTGGGCGTTCACGGCCGTGACAAGACCCGATATCGGTGCGGTTACAATATAGTTTTCAAGCGAATCCTCATTCTGTTCCTTTTGGCGTTCAAGATTCTTGACGTTATCGTTGGCCTGAAGATTGCCCTTGTTATAATTGTAATCCGTCTTGGCATTGTTGAATCCCGCATCATATCCGGCTTTGTTGAAATCGACGTATGCCAAGTCATAGGTTCTCTGTGCCGTTTCTACAGTAGTCCTTGCCGTATCCTCTGCTTTAATATATGTGTCGATTCCTGTATCATAGTTTTTGATAGTTGACTCATATTCGCTAACCTTGGTTTTTAAATCAGTTATTTCTTGTGTGTATTCATAGTCTTTTTCCAGATCGTCTTTATCTGTTAAAACCGCTGGTTTAGTTGCTTTCCACATACTATATTCAACAGTTAAATCCTCAACCTCATCTTTCTTTCCCCCGACTTTTTCCTTTGCCTCTTCATACTTTGCTGTATATTCAGCCTTATCATTGCATGCCTTCTGCAGATCATCCTTTGCTTTCTGCAGATCTTTGTCAGCCTTCTGTAGCTTTTCATACGTCGTTGCAACAGTGTATGTCTGTCCGTCATAACTGTTGACATACGTATTGTTCCGATCACCTGCATCAAGCGCCTTTGCCTGTTTTGCTTCGGTTATATCCTCTTCGAGCTGGCCGATCTTCTTGTTGATATCTTCAACGGAGAACGTAACGACTATGGCTCCCTCATTTACCATGTCGCCGACCTTGTAGTTGACCTTGTCG
>JAEEJD010000220.1 GCA_016281675.1 Lachnospiraceae bacterium | reverse complement strand
GCAAAGTCATCAAGAGAAAGGGTAAGATCAGGATAATCTGTGAAAACCCGAAGCACAAGCAGAGACAGGGCTAAAGCCCGAATGATAGATAGATTTTTGGATTGACCCACCGAAGAGCTATCTACGATTGAAACCGGCAAAAGGCCGGGCAAATCCAAGGAAACTTGGATGGATATTTAGAGATTGAGCGAGCAGAACATCTGCTACGCAGATATCCTGCATATCCCATTCAATTAGTAACGGGGCGATAAGCCCGCAGAAAAAGAAAAGAGGTAAAAAGTATGGCTCGTATTTCCGGTGTGGATTTACCAAGAGACAAGCGTGTAGAGATCGGACTTACTTATGTGTACGGTATAGGAAGACCTACAGCAACCAAGATCCTTGAAAAGGCAAAAGTTAATCCCGACACCCGTTGCCGTGACCTTACGGACGACGAAGTTAAGAAGATCAGTGATATCATTGATGCCGATTACATGGTGGAAGGTGATCTCAAGAGAGAAGTTGCTCTTAACATCAAGAGACTTCAGGAGATCGGATGTTACAGGGGTATCCGTCACAGAAAGGGACTTCCAGTTCGCGGACAGAATACCAAGAACAACGCAAGAACCCGTAAGGGTCCGAAGCGTACCGTAGCAGGAAAGAAGAAGTAAGAATTATGATTTTCCCCACAGGGGATCAGAAAGTAGGTTAGTTTAAATGGCAAAAACGACAAAGAAAGTAGTTAAGAAACGTGTCAAGAAAAACGTTGAACGTGGACAGGCACATATTCAGGCATCTTTTAACAACACGATCGTTACTCTGACCGATCCGGACGGTAACGCACTCAGTTGGGCAAGTGCCGGTGGCCTGGGATTCAGAGGTTCAAGGAAATCTACTCCTTATGCGGCACAGGTAGCGGCAGAAACAGCAACAAAGGCAGCTCTTGTTCATGGTCTTAAGTATGTTGATGTTTTTGTAAAGGGTCCCGGTTCGGGACGTGAGGCTGCGATTCGTGCGCTTCAGGCAGCAGGTCTGGAAGTTGTATCCATCAAGGATGTCACTCCGGTTCCGCATAACGGATGCCGCCCGCCCAAGCGCAGAAGAGTATAATTATTGTTCCGTAGATTATTAGGAGGAAAGATAAATGGCAGTCAACAGAGTACCTGTATTGAAAAGATGCAGATCCCTCGGTCTTGAACCGACGGTTTTAGGTTATGATAAGAAGTCAAGGAGAACCCTGACAAGATCAAACAGAAAGGTGAGCGAATACGGACTTCAGCTTCGTGAGAAGCAGAAGGCAAAGTTCATCTAAGGTGTACTTGAGAAGCCTTTCCGTAACTATTACGAGAAGGCCGACAGAATGAAAGGTATGACCGGTGAGAATCTTATGATCATGCTTGAGTCAAGACTTGACAACGTTATCTTCAGACTTGCTTTTGCAAGAACAAGAAGAGAAGCGCGTCAGATTGTTGATCACAAGCAGGTAACGGTAAACGGCAAGGTTGTGAACATTCCTTCATATCTTGTTAAAGCAGGCGATGTTATCGAGATCAGAGAGAGCAAGAAAGACTCTGTAAGATACAAGGAGATTCTTGAGTCAGCAGGCGGAAGGATCGTTCCCGCATGGCTCGAAGCCGACCAGGAGAATCTTAAAGGAACGGTTAAGGCGCTTCCCACACGTGAAGAGATCGACGTTCCCGTTGACGAGATGCTCATAGTCGAGTTGTATTCAAAGTAATCGGCGCGATTGTATCGATAAAGAGAGGAGAAACTTTATGTTCGATTTTGAAAAGCCCAGGATTGAGATCGTTGAGATATCCGAAGATAAGAGATACGGCAGATTTGTTGTTGAACCTCTTGAGAGAGGCTACGGAACAACACTTGGCAATTCCCTTCGCAGGATAATGCTTTCATCTCTTCCGGGTGCGGCTGTTTCACAGATCAAGATAGAAGGCGTTTTGCATGAGTTCTCATCCATCCCCGGCGTTAAAGAGGATGTGACCGAGATCATCATGAACATCAAGAACCTTGCGATCCGTAACAATTCATCTTCAAACGATCCCAAGACGGCGATCCTCGAGTTCGAAGGTGAAGGCGTTGTTACGGCAGCGGACATCCGCGTTGATCAGGATATCGAGATCCTCAATCCTGAGACAAAGATCGCAACTCTTAACGGCGGCGCTAACAGCAAGCTCTACATGGAACTGACGATCACAAAGGGTCGCGGTTATGTGGGCGCCGACAAGAATAAGAACGAAGAACTGCCCATAGGTGTTATCGCTATCGACAGCATCTACACACCTATCGAGCGTGTCAATATGACGGTTCAGAATACACGTGTAGGTCAGGTTACAGACTTTGACAAGCTTACACTTGACGTTTACACGAACGGAACACTCGGTCCCGATGAGGGCGTGAGCCTTGCTGCAAAGGTGCTTTCCGAGCATCTTGCACAGTTCATCAATCTTTCCGAGAGTGCCCGTGAAGTATCCGTTATGATCGACAAAGAGCCCGAAGGAAAAGAGAAGGCTCTTGACATGAACATCGATGAACTCGAGTTGTCGGTACGTTCTTACAATTGCCTGAAGCGTGCAGGCATCAACACGGTGGCTGAACTTATCAACAAGACACCGGATGAGATGATGAAGGTACGTAACCTGGGACGTAAGTCACTGGAAGAGGTACTGGCAAAACTGAAAGAATTAGGTCTTCAGCTGAACGAAGGAGAGGATTAAGATGGCAAAATACAGAAAGCTGGGAAAGACATCCAGCCAGAGAAAAGCATTAATGAGAAATCAGGTAACACAGCTGATCTATCATGGAAAGATAATCACAACGGAAGCCAGAGCCAAGGAGATCCGCAAGACGGCAGAGAGCCTTATCGCACTTGCCGTTAAGGAGCGCGACAACTACGAGACAGTTGAAGTTGACGCTAAGATCCCCTTAAAGGACAAGGACGGCAAGCGTGTTAAGGAAGTCGTTGACGGCAAGAAGGTTACTCAGTACGAGACCGTTAAGAAGACCGTCAAGAAGGATTCTCCTTCAAGACTTCATGCAAGAAGACAGATGCAGAAGGTCCTTTATCCCGTTGTGGAAGTTCCCGAGGCAGCTGCAGGCAGGAAGCGCAACACGAAGAACGTTGATCTTGTAGCAATGCTCTTCGAGGATATAGCTCCCAAGTATGCGAACCGTAACGGCGGTTACACAAGAATCGTCAAGGTTGGTCCCCGTAAGGGTGATGCCGCAATGGAAGTTGTTATCGAGCTTGTTTAATAAAGACTGATAATATGTTAAACTGATGGGAGTCGATTACCGGCTCCCATTTTTGAATTATGGACCTGATAAGTGCTAAAAAGCTTGTATTTGAATATGTAAGGCGCGATAAGAACGGCGAAGTTGACGGATTCATGCGCGCTATCGACGAGGTCGACCTGGATGTCAAACAGGGCGATCTTATTGCGATCCTCGGACCTAACGGTTCGGGCAAATCAACTTTTGCCAAGCACCTTAACAGTCTTCTTCACCCGACGGAGGGCGTTGTCTATGTCGACGGAAACGATACGGCGGACGCCGACAAGATCTGGGATATCAGGAAGGCCGTGGGAATGGTGTTCCAGAATCCCGAAAATCAGATGATCGGCACTATCGTCGAAGAGGATGTCGCTTTCGCGCCCGAAAACCTCGGGATCAGCCCGGAAAGCATCAAAGAGCGCGTTAAGGAATCGCTTGATACGGTTGAGATGTATTCTTACAGAAAATCATCTCCTTCAAAGCTCTCCGGAGGGCAGAAACAGCGCGTCGCGATAGCGGGTGTTCTTGCGATGCACCCGAAGTGCATAGTTCTCGACGAGCCGACCGCGATGCTCGACCCGATAGGACGAAAAGAGGTAATACGCGCGATCAGGGCGCTTAACGACGTCGAGAACATAACTGTGATACTTATCACGCATAACATGGAAGAAGCCGTATATGCCGACAGGATATACGTTATGGACAGCGGAAAGATCGTGATGGACGGAACTCCGAGAGAAGTCTTTTCGCGCGTTGAGGAACTCGAGCAGCACCGTCTGAGCGTTCCTCAGGTCACCCGACTAGCTTATGAGCTGAGAAAGGCGGGGCTTAACATACCGCAGGGGATACTGACGAGAAAGGAGCTGTGCGAAGCACTATGTCGATAATAGTCAACCATCTCGATCATGTATATAATCCCGGTACGGTGTTTGAAAAGAAGGCGCTTGATAACGTTTCTTTTACGGTAGAAGACGGTGAATACATCGGACTTGTCGGTCATACCGGAAGCGGAAAATCAACTCTCATAGCGCATCTTAACGCACTTATGAAGCCAACGGCAGGCGGAGTATATTATAACGGTGTCGATATATCGTCGGAAGGGTATGATCTGAAAGGGCTTCGGGGAAAGGTCGGACTCGTGTTCCAGTATCCCGAGCATCAGCTGTTCGAGGAGGATGTCTTCACGGACGTGTGCTTCGGACCAAAGAATCTCGGGCTTGAGAGAACGGAGATAGAGCTGCGGGCCTATGATGCGTTAAAAGCTGTAGGTGTTAAGGATGAGCACTTCTATGTGTCTCCGTTTGATATATCGGGCGGG
>JAEEJD010000219.1 GCA_016281675.1 Lachnospiraceae bacterium | reverse complement strand
TACGCGATACAGGTCCATTCGATCAAGAGTACGTCCAAGATGATCGGCGCGACGGATCTGTCCGAGTCCGCCAGAGAACTTGAGACGGCTGCAAAGAACGGTGACAGGGCATACGTGGATGACAATCATCAGAACATGCTCCTGGCATATGAAAGGATACTTGATCTCATAAGGCCGCAGGAAGATGCGGATCATTCCGATAACGATACAGATACCGCCGGCGAGGCCGATGATGCGGTAATAGAGTTCGTTCCGGAAGGAGGTAATGAATGAAGCTTTCATTTGAAGCGTTTTTCCGGTTCCTTTTCCATCAAAAGGGCACATACGAATATGAAGATCGGATAATCAGGACCATATATGTCGATATGCTTTCCAAGATGCGTATTGCGGTCATAGCGGGTGCGGTCTTTCATGCGATCCGTTTGCTTCGGTCGTTTATAGGGCAGCAGACGTACCAAGAGTATCTGTTCTGTTTTCGCCTTCTTTGTGCGGGAATGGTCATCCTGTACCTGATCTCGATATACATCCTGATGTATGTCAGGAACGACTATGAGAAAAGGAGCGGGATCCTTTTGTGGATCGCACCGATCATATCTTTTCTTACCCTTTCGGGATCGATGGTCGAGATGGCGATCGGATCCCTTACGGACAAAGTTGCGGATCCGACCATCTACATGACGGTCGTACTCCTTGTTCCGATATGTGTGTACATGAATCCGTTCGCGTTCATGATGCTGTCGTTCATCACCGACACTATCATGCTGTTTGTATATACCTCATTAAGAACCCGTCTCGGTTCGCCGTCACCGTCACCGCTCAGTATTGCCGCATATCTGCTGTTCGTGCTGATCCTCGGCCTTATCGTCATGTTCCTCGAATTCTCCTTCAGGGATAATTATATCAGCAATGAGGAACAGAAGAAGGAGATCAGCGATCTGAGCAAGGCCCAGAACAGGTTCTTTTCGAGTATGAGCCATGAGATCAGGACTCCTATCAATACGATAATAGGTCTGAACGAGATGATAATGCGTGAAAAGGTTTCCGATGAGGTTGCCGAGGACGCCGCAAATATACGGGCCGCGTCAAACATGCTTCTTCATATCATCAACGATATCCTTGATATGAGTAAGATAACATCAGGACAGATGAAGCTTACTCCGGTGTCATATCATCCCGGGAACATGCTGTCGGATATAGTCGGTATGCTGTGGATGCGTGCGAAGGAAAAAGGCCTGGATCTTCATGTTGAGATATCCCCCGACATTCCCGCGGAACTGTACGGCGATGAGGTCAGGATCAAGCAGATCCTCATAAACCTTCTTAACAATGCCATCAAATATACCAAGGAAGGATCGGTCACGCTGTCCATACAGAATAACGGTATTACCGACGGTGTTGCCGATATCACATATTCGGTAACGGATACCGGAATGGGTATCCGTAAAGAGAGTATCCCTTACCTGTTCACCGCTTTCAAACGTGTGGATGAGGAACAGAACCGTTATATCGAAGGTACGGGACTGGGACTGTCCATAGTAAAAGAACTTACCGAACTGATGGGCGGTGTGGTCACGGTCAACAGTGTCTATACTCAAGGGTCGACGTTTGTTGTTGAGATACCGCAAAAGGTAACTGATTTTTCAACGATAGGAAAGCTGGATCTGGAGAAGAAGCAACTTGCAAACAGGTCCGGAGAATACAGGAGCAGTTTCGAGGCACCCGATGCCAAGGTTCTCGTTGTCGATGACAACGAATCCAATCTTATGGTTGTCACAAAACTCCTTCGCGATACGCTTGTTAAGGTCGATACGGCCAAAAGCGGAGCGGAAGCTTTGGAGATGACGCAGCATACGGAGTACAATGTCATCCTGATGGACCATCTGATGCCCGAGATGGACGGCATAGAATGCTTCCGAAGGATCAAAGAGCAGGTGGGAGGGATCTGTAAGGAGTCCAAGGTAGTCGCCCTTACGGCCAATGCCGGCAGTGACATGAGAAAACTGTATGCGGATGAGGGATTTGACGGTTACCTTGTCAAACCCGTCAGCCCTGCCGAACTCGAGGGTGAGCTTGAACGTCTCCTTCCGAAGAATCTCGTCACCGTTGTAAACAGGGATGACAATATAGTCGAGAGCAGTATGAAGTGGCTTGATTCACGCAAGAAGAAGAGACCCATATCGATCACCACGGAGAGCGTTGCCGATATTCCGGCATCACTTTTGGAGAAACACGGTATAGCCGTGATACCTCATAAGGTGGAGACCGAAGAGGGGATATTTGCGGACGGAAAGGAGATCGATTCCGACGGTCTTCTTGAATACATGTCAGACGGAAGCGATGTCAGGACACATGCACCGTCCGTCAAGGAACACGAGGAATTCTTCGCATCGGCACTTTCGAGAGCCAATAACATCATTCACCTTACCATATCATCGAAAGTTACGCACAGCGGCTATGATTCCGCCAAAGAAGGCTCGCGTGCGTTTGATAACGTTACCGTATTTGACACGGGACATCTGTCAAGCGGTCAGGGGATCATAGTACTGACTGCGTGCAAACTTGCATCTTCGGGCCTGTCCGTCGGGGAGATACTGCGCAGGCTCGATTACGTCAAGAAGCATGTCCATTCAAGTTTTATCGTGGATAATCTCGACTATCTTGCAAGGTCCGGGCAGGTCAGCTCCAGGCTTGCGGCTTTGTGTAAAGCGGTCATGTTCCATCCGGTCATAGAGATGAAGGGCGGCAGGATGATCACCGACAAGATATTCTTCGGTTCCCACACCAGAAGCTGGGCGAGGTATATCGCATCATGCCTGTCATCCGTATCCGATATAGACAGGAGTACGTTGTTCATTACGTACGTCGGGCTGAACAAGAAAGATCTGGATTATATCAAGAGTATTGTCGATAAGAAAGTAAAGTTCGAAAACGTATATTGCCAGAAAGCATCCCCGGCCATAGCGGTAAATGCCGGGCCGGGGACTTTCGGTCTTCTGTTTGCAAAGAAGATGTGATATCTATTGTCTGTGGATCGCTTTTCCGTTTGCCAGATCGATCCCGTGCGCATCGCACGTGCGTCTGTGGAACTGTTCGATGAGTCTTGCATCACAGTGACTTGCATGTTCTATCTTAAGGTCGAACATCTCGCTCGTGGCCTTAAATGCCCTGTGCTCTTCGCGAAGCTGTCTGGCCAGCCAGTCGTTCGTCTTGTCGTCGCGAAGAACGGAACTGTTTCTTGAATCCCCCATATCACGACTGACGCTTGTGATGTCTTTATGAGGCCTGTAGTTCGTAAATCCCTGCGGGCGTCTTTTCTGTGAGCTTCCCGGCTTTCGGGAAGTGCCGGATCCTTGATTTTCCGAAGAGTTTTGTGCTTTCAGCTTTTTGAATATCAGATAAAGCACTACTCCCGTAAATGCCAATGTAAATATACTGCTCATATATAATCCTCTTATTTATCTCCGGCTTTTGCGCTTTCAGAGAGTGCGGTGATAGCACCGGCAAGGTTTGCAAGATCCGACGGAACGATAACCTTGGTTGCCTGACCGTCAGCCATTTTGGCAACCGCATCGAATGACTGGAGCGTAAGGTACTGTTGCGTGGGATTGGCTTCGTTGATAAGCCTGATACCTTCGGCTTTGGCTTTCTGAACCGCAAGGAGGGCTTCAGCTTCACCTTCCGCTTCGCGGATACGCTGTTCCTTGACTGCTTCGGCACGAAGGATGGCAGCCTGTTTCTCACCTTCCGCAAGAGTGATAGCCGACTGTTTCTTACCTTCGGCGGTAAGGATCGCTTCACGTTTCTCACGCTCGGCACGCATCTGTTTCTCCATTGCATCCTGGATCGACTGCGGAGGCATTATGTTCTTGACCTCGACACGGCTGACTTTGATTCCCCATTTATCAGTTGCCTCATCAAGGATAACTGTGATCTGTGAATTGATATCGTCACGGCTTGTGAGCGTTTCGTCAAGAGTCATGCTTCCGATGATGTTACGAAGCGTTGTGGCGGACAGGTTCTCTATTGCCGCGATGGGACGCTCGACTCCGTATGTGAAGAGTTTTGCGTCGAATACGGAGAAGAACACGACCGAGTCAACCATCATCGTTACGTTATCTTTCGTGATAACGGGCTGGGGCTCGAAATCGGCAACCTGCTCCTTGAGAGAAACCTTTTTGACCACTCTGTAGAAGAAGGGCACCTTGATATGAAGACCGGCTGCCCAAGTGCTGTGGTATTTGCCGAGGAATTCGACAACCCATGCATTGGCCTGCGGCACGATACAGATGATCCTTACGAGAAGGATGATAATGATAGCTATTAATACTAATAAGAATATTAATCCACCCATGTTTATACTCCTTTCAAATCAGGTGATATACGCAAGTATTATACCATATTTCGCATGGCGGGGCACGTGCCCGGATTCCTTGTTTTTGAAGGGATGATATGTTACAATCTTCGTTATGAAAAATCTGTTGTTCATATATAATCCGAGAGCGGGAAAAGCCAGTATATCCGATCATGTCGGCGACGTTGCGGATATATTCACCAAGGCCGGATATAAGGTGACCGTTTACCCGACACAGTGCCAGGGGGACGGTGAAGTGATCTCTCGCCAGTGGGCCAAAGAATTTGACAGGATAGTATGTGCCGGAGGAGACGGTACGCTTGATGAGATAGTAACGGGAGTCATGTCATGCGGAGCAAAGGTTCCGATCGGATATATTCCGACCGGTTCCACAAATGATTTTGCAAGGAGCATAGGAATACCCCGCACGATCAGAAGAGCGGCAGTCAAAGCTTCCGGTGACAATGTCTTCAAATGCGATCTCGGAAAATTCAACAACAGATATTTTGTGTACGTTGCGGCTTTCGGACTGTTTACGGACGTGACTTACGAGACCGATCAGAATATGAAGAACTTATTCGGATATACGGCATATCTTGCCGAAGCGGTCAAAAGACTCCCGTCGATCAGGTCGATACCGCTGCGGATAAAATATGATGACAACGAACTTACAGGGAACTTCCTTGTGGGACTGATCACCAATTCCGATTCGGTCGGAGGAATGAAGGGTATAACGGGCCCCGATGTAAAGCTTGATGACGGGATATTCGAGGTGATGCTCGTAAAATCACCCGACAACATAATTGAACTTAATCTGATGGGTCCTGCCATTCTCGATCGGAGGATCAAGTCGGATAATGTGATATGTTTAAAATGCTCGTGCATATCGTTTGAATCGGATGAGCCCATTCCGTGGAACCTCGACGGTGAATTCGGAGGAATGGAAGATAGGGCTCAGATCGTCAACATGCATGAAGCTGCGGAGTTTGTGATATGACCGGACTTGTCCTTGAAGGCGGAGCGATGCGCGGACTGTTTACCGCGGGAGTCCTTGACGTCTTTATGGAAAACGGAATAAAATTTGATAATGTCATCGGCGTAAGCGCCGGTGCTTGTTTCGGATGTAATTACATTTCCGGTCAGATCGGCAGAACAATACGCTATAATATGAAATACGCGAAGGACAAAAGGTACTGCAGTTTCACGTCTCTGATCAAGACGGGAGACATGTTCGGAGCGGATTTCTGTTACAGACGCCTTCCTTATGAACTCGACAAGTTTGACGAGGAAGCGTTTGTCGCATCCGGGATACCTTTTTATCTCGTGGTGACGGATGTTGAGACCGGCGAGGCGGGTTATCACCGCATGATGGACGCCGGAGAAGAGGAGATGGATTGGATAAGAGCAAGTTCGTCCATGCCTCTTGTATCTAATATAGTTGAAATAGCAGGCGGAAAATATCTGGACGGCGGTATGACGGATGCCATACCTCTGAAGGCTTCCGAAGCGCTCGGATGTACCCGTAACGTAACGGTTCTGACGAAGCCGAGAGGATACCGCAAGAGCCCGGAGAAAACGATGCCTCTTATAAAATGGAAGTACAGGGATTATCCCAATCTCGTTCATGCCATGCAGATACGCCACATTGCATATAACGAGCAGCTCGATCACTGTTTCAGACAGGAAAAGGCCGGAACAAACTTCGTGATCTGTCCGAAATCGCCTCTGCCGCTCGGACACATATGTCACGATCCGCTCGTGATGCGTGAGGCATATGAGATCGGCAGGAACGAAGCAAACGAGATGATGCCTGCACTTGAAAGATTTATGGAGATAGGGGAGAATGAGACCGACACAAATTAAAGCAACTCTGATCGCGGCAGCGATCTTTGCCGCAGCGGTCTGTACCGACACGTACGCGGCTGACACCGTAAATGCAACAGTAACACCTGTTCCTACAGTAACACCGGCACCTACGGTAACACCGGCTCCGGCAACACCGACGCCGGCAGCGATACCGACAGCGATAACACCGACTCCGACACCCATGGCGGTCAAGACCGTGGATCTTGTCATATTCGCAGGACAGAGCAACATGTCGGGAAGAGGCGGAGACGCCAAGTCCGCACCGGGTGTTCCGGTTGATACCGGATACGAATTCAGGATCGGAACATGTCCCACCGGACTGTATCCGGTCACCGAACCTTTCGGAGTTTACTCAAACGGATATCTGTGCGATCTTCCGATACTTCGCGGAGGATCACTGGTATCTTCGTTCATGAATTCATATTATAAGGCAACGGGAGTTCCGGTAATGGGATTTTCGGCCGCTCGCGGCGGGTC
>JAEEJD010000218.1 GCA_016281675.1 Lachnospiraceae bacterium | reverse complement strand
GCTCCAGACAACCATCATCTACGTTACACATGACCAGACAGAGGCTATGACCCTCGGTACAAGGATCATCGTTATGAAGGACGGTGTCATCCAGCAGGTTGATACACCTCAGAACCTCTATGACAAGCCTTGCAACCTCTTTGTTGCCGGATTCATGGGAAGCCCTCAGATGAATTTCATCAATGCTACGGTTGATGTTGAAGGTGATGTTGCAAGTCTTAAGTTTGCAGGCAAGTCGGTTCCCCTTCCTCCGGCTAAGTCCAAGAAACTTATCGACGGCGGTTATGCCGGAAAGGTTGTTACATTCGGTATCCGTCCCGAGGATGTATATGATTCCGAAATGTATATAGAGACATCTCCTCAGAGCGTATTCGAATCAACAGTTAAGGTTTACGAGCTTCTCGGTGCGGAAGTTTACCTGTACTTTGATCTTGAAGAGTTCCCGATCACTGCAAGAGTTGATCCCAGAACTACCGCAAGACCGGGTGATACGGTTAAGTTCGCATTCGATGTTGAGAAGATCCATGTATTCGATAAGGATACGGAGATGATCATCACAAACTAGTATTGAGTTCTTATATGATTTTTACAGCGGGTCCGAAAGGGCCCGCTGTCTTGTTTTTGACGATAAATAATGATAAATTATATCTATGGCTTACACGGAAGATGAGAGATATATGAAGAAGGCGCTTGCCCAGGCGAGGAAGGCATATGAGCTCGGCGAAGTCCCGATAGGATGCGTGATCGTTTATGAAGGCAAGATCATCGGACGTGGTTATAACCGCAGGAATACCGATAAGAACACTTTATGTCACGCGGAGATAACGGCTATCAGGAAGGCCAGCAGGTTTATGAAGGACTGGCGGCTTGAAGGTTGTACGATGTATGTGACGCTGGAACCGTGCCAGATGTGTGCGGGAGCCTGTGTTCAGGCAAGGATCGACAGAGTCGTGATAGGATGCATGAGCCCCAAATCGGGATGTGCGGGATCGGTCATAAACCTTTTGGATATGAAGGAATTCAATCATCAGGTTCAGATAACGAAGGATGTACTTGGTGAAGAGTGCAGCGGTTTACTCACGGATTTCTTTGAAAATCTCAGGATCAGGAACAAGTCGGAGAAGATATGGACGGCAACACAAAACTGACACCACAGGAAACTATAGAGGTCGGCAAGGAATTCAAGAGCATGAGAAGCATGTTCCTGAGGATCATTGTCATTGCTTTGATCCCGCTTGTCGTAATGGGAGTGTCATTCTGTATATTTGCAAATATCAGGATCAAGAGCATTCTCGAAGATGAGATCAAAAAAGAGCTAAGAAGTGCGGCGTTCGCACTCGGCAGGAATTACAGTCTTATCGGCGACGGAGACTATGTCAAAAAAGAAGACGGACTGATATACAAGGGAGATAATAAGGCGTCGGGAAGGCTTGCGACAATGGGAGACGAGCTCTTAAAGAACGGCCTTGTCTGTACGTTCTTCTTCGGCGATACGAGAATAGACACGACGGTATATGACGAGTCGGGAACAAACATGGCCGGCACAAAGCTGAACGCCGAGGTATACAGGAGACTGTACGAAACGGGAGAAGCCATCTTCTGCGAAAGTATGGATCTCGGGGGTAACAACTACTACGGGTATTATATTCCGTACAGGAACAGTAACGGGGAAGTTGCGGTCATATTCTTTGCCGGAAAGCTTAAGAACGAGGTAATGGCAAGCGTATGGGATGCGACGGTATCCACATTATGGATATGGTTGTCTATCCTTGTTATAGGTATCGTTATCCTTCTGTTCTGTACGATCTATATGGTCGGATATCTGTTCAAACACTTCAAGAACGAGGAGATCGAGAGTGTTAAGAAGCTTGCGGCCAAAGAGCAGATGGATTTCATGACGCTCGTTTATCGCGAGGTCAGGGATTCGGTCGACACGATAACCGTTTTGTCGGACAAGATATTAAGTGAGGATCACAGTCAGCAGACAAGAGAAAAGGTACTCGGGATCAATGAAGCCATCAACTCCATGATGACATCTTTCAATTCGATCCAGGATTACTCAAAACTTGAAGCGGGCGATACCGAGCTTTCCGTTGACGAATACGAACTGACAGCGCTTGTTGACGGGTGCTGTAAGAAAGCGGGTCCCGGTATAGAACGTAAGGGCCTGGAATTTAAAGTGAATTATGATGATTCAATTCCGAATTATCTTAAGGGAGATTTCGGAAAGATCAGACAGATCCTTGATAATCTGTTGGAGAATGCCGTTAAGTACACGCACGAAGGCAGAGTCGGTCTGGATATAACCTACAGAACGATAACACCCGACAAGATAGACGTTACTTTCACAATAAGTGACACAGGTATAGGTATCAGAAAAGAAGATGCCGAGAAGCTGTTCCTGTCCATCGGAAAAGTCGGTCAATCAAAGAATATCAGTATTAAAGGAACGGGTCTCGGACTTCTGATATGCAAGAGACTCGTGAACATCCTTGACGGAAGGATCTCGGTGGAAAGCGAGATAGGTAAAGGATCTGTCTTCAAATTCACAATACCTCAGGATGTATTGAACAGCAAAACCGTAGGAGAGTGCAGGTAAATGATATCTGACCAGGTTATTGCCAAATGTATAGAGGATGCGGGACGGATAGGATCCGCGGAAATGATCGTTACGGATCCGCTCGGAAAAGAGATCACCCGCACATCGTCCGCAAAGCTTCCCGAAAAGGATGATATACTCCGGTTTGCAAACGGAAACGAAGATGAAAGCGAGACGGACGGACAGCTTTTCGTCAGGATTTGCGATGAGAACGAGACGGCATATATACTCATATCGTCTCCGGGAGAGGGCGGATACGTAAGTGCCCGTTTGGCGGCTTCGCACCTTACCGATCTGATTGCGGCATACAAGGATAAAGTTGACCGCAATTCGTTCTTCCAGGATATCCTCCTTGATAATCTTCTGCTCGTGGATATCTATAACAGAGCCAAAAAGCTTCATATCGAGGCGGCTCAAAAGCGCTGTGTATATGTCATTGAACCCGTGGGGGGCAGGGATAACGGACTTATCGATATGATAAGGGAACTGTTTTATACTGAAGCCGGGGATTACGTTACCGCCGTTGATGAAGACAGAGTTGTTGTAATAAGGGCTCTTTCCGATGACGACAACAAAGATGATCTTGCGGAAACAGCGAGCATGCTCGTTGATATGGCGGGTTCCGAGGCAATGAAAGATGTAAGAGTCGCATACGGATCCGTTGCCGATGACATCAAAGGCGTATCCAAATCCTACAAAGAGGCCAGGATGGCGCTTGATGTCGGAAAGATATTCTATCCTCTAAAGAGAACGATGGAATACGGTAATCTGGGAGTCGGAAGACTCATATATCAGCTTCCTGTCGGACTGTGTCGCCTGTTTGTAAAAGAGATATTCGGAGAAGATATTCCCGAAGAGATAGACGAAGAAGTGCTGACCACGGTCAACAAATTCTTTGAGAACAGCCTGAATGTTTCGGAAACGTCAAGACAATTGTTCATCCATCGTAACACACTCATATACAGGATAGAGAAGTTGCAGAAGGCAACAGGTCTTGATGTCAGGGTGTTTGACGATGCGCTTACGTTGAAGATCGCGCTCATGGTAGTCAACTACATGAAGTATGCCGATGACGGCAACGATTAATCAATTCCCCGAAGTTCAACCTGTTTGATATGTAAAGACAGCTCCTGCCGATATTGCAGGAGTTTTTCTTTTGAAACGCCTGCCAGGGATTTGTCCGGAACATACTCCGATTCAACGTAACCCTGAAGGAAATATCTGTCGGCACCGCTTAGCAGATCGGCTATATCTTTTATAACCTCATCGTTTAGGAATCTGTCGACGGCTGTCGTTCGGAATTCGTATTTGCAGCTCCCGGACTTTAATATTTCGATACTTTCTTTTATCGGGGAGAGATTTATATCGAAAACCCCGCATGCATCGCCGTAGCGGGAGAGAGATGATTTGATATCCATCGCCACATAATCGACAAGCCCCACCTCTATAAGTGATCCGAGCATCTGCGGGTTGGTCCCGTTCGTGTCGAGTTTGACGGAAAATCCCAGTTCCCTGATCGAGGCGATAAATGACGGCAACTCTTTGTATAGAGTCGGCTCTCCTCCGGTGATACATACACCGTCAAGTATTCCTTTTCTTGAGGATAGAAAAGAAAGAACTTCTTCTTCGGTGAACAAACCGGGCCCGGAAGAGTTAACGATGTTCATATTATGACAAAACGGACATCGCATGTTGCAGCCTCCCATGAACACGGTTGCCGCAACACATCCGGGAAAATCAAGTAATGTGGTTTTCTGCAGTCCCTGAATGTTAAGCACAGCCTTATCCTTTAAGCAAAAATCATCCGCAGAAATTTCCGACGCTTCCGTCGGCAAAAGGACTGCCTATGTCACATCGTCCGTGATGATGAACGTCTCTGACGAAATCCTCACGTTCGGTCTCCACCCTGTGAACACCGATCCTGCTGATGCCTTCTTCGGTCTTGCTGTCGAGCATCCTGATGACTTCTTCGATCTCTTGTTCCGTTGCCATAAGTATTTCCTCGCAAAGATCACACAAAATGTAGTATTTTACGATGTTATTATAACATGTTAAGATATCATTATGACAATATCAAAGATTCCCGGGAGAGGATGATCATGGATAATACTGAAACAGGATCGGTCGAAACGGAAGTTAAGGAAACGGAAGTGGCATTGACCGAAGAGAATACGGAAGCTGCCCCAAAAGGCAAGAGTTACCCGACTCAGGCAGTGCTGGCGATCAGAGCTATAGTGGGGGGATACGTTATGTATCTGGCTTATCAGATCGTCACGTCAGGAAATGAGGTAACTCCGTTAATGTGGGCTGCCGTGGCGCTTTTCGTTATCGCCGGGGTGGTTCTTGTCGTTATGTCGGTCAAGCATTTTATATGCGGAGAGTATGAAGGGGGAAAACGCGATACCGAATAGTCCGGATAGCGGAAAACCCCGTGATTGACAATGTTTACGGCATTTTGTATACTACAAATTGCGCAGCCGGGGAAGTAGCGGTTCCTTGTACCTGAAATCCGCTGTAGCAGGGGTGATATCCGGCAGAGGGTGATTTTGTGCGGCAGCCGCCCGGCAGGATGTGTGTTGATATTTGGGTCTTGCGCAACAAAGCGCCGTAAACCGTGTCAGGTCAGGAATGAAGCAGCACTAAGCGGATGTCTTTGTGTGCCGCAAGGGTGCCTGGATTGAGCATATTTTGTCGGTAGCGTACCTTGCAGGTCATTCGAAGCCGGATTGCGCTATGTTATAAGGAAAGGTTTTGGTCAGTTTGAACACCGCAACGATGATCGCAGTCATTATAGGGGTAGTTGTCCTTGTCCTTCTTGCGGCATGGATCTGGTACATGAAGCACAATAACAGCGACGACCAGATCTTTGATGATATGGATGGAGTTGAATTCGAGAGTTACTGTGCTGAACTTCTTGAAGCCAAGGGCTTTGAGAATGTGGAAACAACTCCCCCGAGTCACGATTTCGGTATAGATATAATTGCCGACAAAGACGGTATCAGTTATGCGATACAGTGTAAGTGTTATTCCGATAACATCGGAATAAGGGCAATACAGGAAGCTTATGCCGGTAAAGACTATTACGACAGTATGGTCGCGGTGGTTATGACCAATCAGTATTTCACGAAAAACGCCGTTGAATTTGCAAAGAAACTGAACGTCATACTCTGGGACGGAGATTATGTCATGGGTCTTATTCATGAACTTGCCATTCCTGAGAAGAAGACGATGACGGAACTGCTGGGGAACATCATTAAGAAGCCCCGCGAGGATTTCGAATAGAACAGGAACAGTTTATGTCAAAACGCATCCTGATGCTTACAAGTACATGGGACGGTGATTTTACCAAGCAGATCATTGCGGGGGTCCTGGAGAGGATCGGCAATGATGATATTGAAGTGCATATTTTTAATGCATACGATACCGCTATGGAGGCGGATTTTTTCCGTAAAGGAAGAGAGATATACAAGCTTCCTTCCCCGGAAAATTACGACGGTCTGATCATTGCACTCAGTACGGTTGAGTCGGTTAAATATGTAAACGATATAAACGAAGAATTTCGCAGTTTCAACAAACCCGTAGTCAGTATAGACATACGTGCCGAGGGTGCCATTTTCTGCGGTCTCGACAATTACAGATCAATGTATCAGATCGTTGAGCATATGATAACGATTCACGACTGCAGGACCTTTAATTATCTCGGAGGTCCCGAGGATAACGAAGAGGCGATACAGAGATACAAGGCTTTCTGCGATTGCCTTGAATCACACGGAATAAGAGTCGACAAGAAAAGAGTTCTTCACAGAAAGTTCTGGAAGTCGGACGGAAGAGAGGCATACAGGGAATGGAAAGAGCGCGGAGTCGGAATGGCGGATGCCGTGATCTGCGCAAATGATTTTATGGCTCTCGGATATACGGAAGAGGCCCTTAACGACGGTATCTCTATACCCGATTACATAAAGGTCACCGGATTTGACAATATCGATGAGGCGCAGAGATTCTTCCCCTCGATAACAAGCGTGAACAGAAACAGGAAAGCACTCGGATACGAGTCAATGGATGCCCTTTTAGAGGCAATTAACGGGAACAGTGAATTTGATACCCGTTTTATCGAAGGATATATCAATTACAACGAGAGCTGCGGATGCGATCTGACTAGAGACCTTCGAAACGATTACAATAATATAATAAACAAAACAAAGAAAGAGCTGGAGACAGGACTTCGACACAGTTATGCCAGACAGATACTCTTTAAGTGCAGGTCGATGGAAGACTATGACGGTGCGCTTAGAAGATGCAACGAAATGCTTGAACTGGGAGATCTGGCAATCTGCCTTAATAAGTCGTTTTTCGAAGAAGACCCCGATTCCGAACATACGGGATTTGACGACGAGATGTTCCTGTATTACGGATCCGATAAGAAGCAGATCGACCGGAAACATCAGATGTACCCGTCTTCATGGGAAAAGGAAAACAGGGTATTTTTGTTCGCATCGCTCAGAAGCAGCGTCAGAACACACGGTTATGTGGTAATGCCGTATAGACCTGATTTCTTCGAAAGACTCAAGCACAGGACTTTTGTGGAAAGTCTGGCATTGTCTCTTCATAATATCAATCTCCGTCTGCTTGTAGACAGGATAAAACAATAACAGAAAACGGTTGAAAGGGAGGAATCTGTTATGGAAAAGAAGAATTCGGCGGTTATTGCCGGAGTGATCTTCGTGCTTATGGTTGTTGTTATCGGTGCGGTAAACGCAACAGGAGGAGGAGCTTATACGTTCGGAGGAACATTCTGGGCGCTTGTTCCGCCGCTCGTTGCAATACTTCTCGCACTCATCACAAAGGAAGCGTATTCATCGCTCTTTGTAGGAGTCGTTCTCGGTGCGATCATGGCATCGGGCGTATCATTTACGGGAACCCTTAACATGGTCACGGTAGAGGGCCTGTCTGATGCGGTTGCCGGAAATGCCGGAATACTGATCTTTCTTGTTATCCTCGGTGCCATAGTCGCACTTATCAACAAATCTGGTGCTTCAAGAGCATTCGGTGAATGGGCATCGAAGAATATCAAGACAAAAGTCGGTGCTTCACTTGCGACATTCGCACTCGGAGTTCTCATCTTCATTGACGATTATTTCAACTGTCTCACGGTAGGATCGGTAATGTCACCGATCACCGACTCAAAGAAGATGTCGAGAGCAAAACTTGCATATCTTATAGACGCTACAGCCGCTCCGGTATGTATGATCGCCCCTATATCTTCGTGGGCCGCTGCCGTAAGCGGATGTGTTTCCAGCGAGAGATACTCGGGAATCGAACTCTTTGTAAGAGCGATACCTTACAATTTCTATTCGATACTTACATTTGTATTCATCATCACTTTGTCGATCCTGGGATTTGATTACGGTAAGATGAAGAAGTTCGAGGAAAAAGCCGAGCTTACAGGTGACCTTGGAATTATGGGGCTGTCCGAAGATGAGGAATATGAACTCAAGAAAACGGGTCCGGCGATCTCCCAAGGCAAAGGAAAGCTCATCGATCTTGTCATTCCCGTTATCATTCTTATAGTAATGTGCGTATGGGGACTTCTGTTCAACGGATTTTCCGCGATCGAAGAAGGCGATTTCATTGAAGCGTTCTCTTCGACAGATGCGTATGTCGGACTTCCCTGGGGAAGTATACTTGCACTTGTGATCATCATCATATACATGCTTGTCCGTAAGGTCATGACATTTAGTGAAGCAATGGAGTGTATTCCCAAAGGATTTACCGCGATGGTTCCTGCTATCACTATCCTGACACTTGCCACGGCTCTTAAGAATATGACAAATGCACTGGAGGCAAAATCATTTGTCGGGAATGCGATGGCAAACGCACAGGGTCTTCAGTGGGCTCTTCCGGCTATCGTTTTCATAGTTGCATGTCTCGTTTCTTTTGCAACCGGAACAAGCTGGGGAACATTCGGAATACTGATCCCGATAGTATCCGCGATCTTCCCGGAGACAAGTTCACTGTTCTTTGTGGGAATCTCGGCATGTCTTGCCGGCGCTGTCTGCGGAGACCACTGCTCTCCCATTTCCGATACGACCATCATGTCGTCGGCGGGTGCGCACTGCAATCATATCAATCATGTTGAGACACAGCTTCCGTATGCGATATCGGTTGCGTGCATCTCGTTCGTATGTTACATATTTGCGGGACTGTTTGACAGTGCCGGGATCACATGGCTGTCGCTCCCGATCGGAGTGATCCTTACGATCGCCTTCCTGCTCTTTATGAGGAAGAGAAGCGAAGCGGCAAGATGACATACCGATAAGTATGAACGGATCCGATATCATTCGGGTCCGTTTTTTATTCTCATAAACTATCCCATAACGACAGATATGATGATATAATCAATATAGTATGTGCACACTCAAACCGGGCGGCAAGGAGAATAAGAATGTTTAAGAGAAAATGGTACGAATGGTTGTTAACGGTCGTGTATGCATTGATGATCCTGTTATGCATCTATCTGAACAAGGATCTTATCAGGGCATGGTTTGCCGGAGAGGATATCAACGTCACGACGCTTGTAGTGAACGCCATATTGTTCGTTATCGTGGCGATAGTGTTCCTGATGGCCGATTTCGGAAGCTTTGCGCCGATGAATGCGATCATCAAAGATCTTAAGAGCGCCACGGAGAAGATCCGTTCGGATGCCATGAATTCCCGTTCGTATCTGTGGGAGCCGTATCAGTCGAGCAACGTCAAGCTTTTCAAAAACGAAAAGCTCAGCCAGCTGTTCACGGATTTCATATTTGAGCTCAACAGGGAAGATGATGCCGAAAACGCTTACTACAGGCCCAGCATAGACGACTCCATCAATATCGATCTTGTTGACAGCGTAATGCACAGAAATGAACTTAATCAGGTGCCGGGTCTGCTGACGGGACTCGGAATTCTCGGAACCTTTATCGGATTGTCGATCGGTCTTCAGCATTTCAATACCGGAACGACAGCACAGATGACCGACAGTATAGAGCCGCTCATGAACGGAATCAAGGTTGCTTTCCATACATCAATTTTCGGTATGGTGTTCTCGCTGGCATTTAATGCCATATACAAGAGAAAGCTTTATGAAGGTGAAAGTGCCGTTCAGGAATTCTCACAGGCATTCAAGAAATACGTTCTTCCCGATACGGAGAACAACGGAATGAACCAGCTCATTTCGCTTCAGGCGGAGCAGTTATCGGCGATGGACAGGATGTATACACGTGTGGCCGAAGAACTTGGCAATATCATCGATCCTCACTTTGAGAGACTGGAAAAGGTCGTTGCTGAATTTGAGACCATAATGGTAAGAAATGAGACGGAAGCTATCAGACAGATCGTCGATACGTTCATCACCGAGATGAACACGTCGCTCGGAAACAGCTTCTATCAGCTCAGCGAATCGGTAAATGAGCAGTACAAGTCGCAGAAGGCAAATGCCGATATGATGACCGAACTTCTCAAAACAACGGGAAGCGGGAAAGATACACTTAATAACATCAACAATGAAACAGAGAGACTTGTTACCACTCTTAACAGCTATACCGCAAGTATCCAGACGATCCAGAACGAGCTTCAGAGAACTCTTTCCGGACTGTCGGGAGAAGATAAGGCAGTGCGTGAACTTCTCATGCAGGAGAAGAACATGCTTCTTGAGCAGGGTAATATGATCATGGAATTCAAGAAGTCCGTTTCCGACATTGCAAAGTATTCTGCCGAAACAAATCAGAATATGAACGAGGCACTCGAAGAGATCACAAACGGAGTGGATTATATGCGTAAGCTCACGGATAAGAGAAATCAGGCAGGCGGTAAGGATCAATGAGAAGACCATTTGCCCGCAAGAGGGACGAGGAAACTACATACTGGCTCTCCTATTCGGACATGATGGCAGGTCTCCTGCTCTGCTTTGTTCTTATCATTTCGCTTACCGTTTTAAGATCCAAGGTCCAGTATGACGAGAAGCAGAACGAACTGGCAGGCAAGGAACAGGAACTTATCATCCAGTCCGCAGAGCTTGAGAACGAGAGGCTGACGATCGAGGAACAGGGCGCCAAGCTTAACGCTCAGGAGTTGAAGCTTTCGGAACAGGAAGGAAGACTCCTGTCCCAGCAGCAAAAGCTCGAGGAACAGTCACAGCTTCTGAAGGAACTCGAGAAGCTGATGGGCGAGCAGCAGGCAAAGCTCGATAACATAATAGGTATCAGAGCCGAACTTGTCGAAGCGCTGCGCAAGGAGTTTGAAAATTCCTCACTGAGCATAGCTGTCGATGAGAAGACCGGTGCCATAACGATGGACTCCAATATCCTGTTCGAGTATAACAGATCGGTCCTCAAATCCGGCGGTAAGGATTTTCTCGGAGAGTTTATGCCGAGATATCTGAAGATACTTCTGTCCCCGAAGTACAGCAGGTATATTTCCGAGATAGTGATCGAGGGACATACCGATACGGACGGAACGTATCTGTCAAATCTGGAACTGTCACAACAGAGAGCATATTCCGTGGCGGATTACTGTACGAGGAAGGACAGTACTTTTCTTACCGACAGAGAGAAGGAGGAACTTGAGAAGGTTCTTTCCACCGTCGGAAAATCATTCAGCGAACCCGTTCTCAAATCGGACGGAAGTGTTGATGCCGCTGCATCAAGACGTGTTGAGATACTGTTCAGACTCAGGGATGAGGAAATGATCCGGGAGATGATGGAGATACTCAACGAGACGTCCGTAAGATAAACGTATAGGGGATACAGGAGGGAGAAGGAATGCAGAAAGCTTTGTTCATAGGCGGTACCGGAACCATATCGATGGCCATAACCCGTAAGCTTGCAAAGGATGATAACTGGGATCTGTACCTTATCAACAGGGGAAGCAGAGCCGATGAGGTACCGGAAAATGTTCATCTTATAAGCGCGGATATAAATGACGAAGAGAGTATAGAAGAGATACTCGACGGAGAGAGGTTTGACTGCGTCTGTGATTTTATCGGGTTTACACCCGATCAGGTAGAAAGGGATCACAGACTGTTTCGCGGAAGATGTTCCCAGTATATTTATATCAGCTCCGCATCGGCATACAACAAACCTTGCAGGAGTCATGTGATAACCGAGGGAACGGCGCTTGCCAATCCGTTTTGGGAATATTCGAGGAACAAAATATACTGCGAGAGCTTCCTGATGGACAAATACGAGAAGGAAGGATTCCCGGTTACGATAGTGCGTCCGAGTCATACATACGATGAGAGGAGCATCCCTCTCGGAGTTCACGGCGACAGGGGAAGCTGGCAGGTTGTCAAGAGGATGCTTGAAGGAAAGCCTGTCATAGTGCACGGAGACGGTACATCCCTTTGGACCATGACGTTTAACGAGGATTTTGCAAAGGGCTTTATCGGGCTGATGGGAAATGCACATGCTATCGGCGAGAGCTTCCAGATAACGAGTGATGAGACTCTTACATGGAATCAGATATATGAAGCGATAGCCGATGCACTCGACGTTGATTTCATACCGTATTATGTGTCCTCGGAGTTTCTGGCATCCGTCAGCGATTATGATTATTTCGGATCGCTTCTCGGTGACAAATCCAATTCGGTCATATTCGACAACTCCAAGATCAAGAGGATAGTACCGGGATTCGAGTGTACTATCAGATTCGATCAGGGTATCAGGAAGACGATAGATTATTGTCTGACGCATCCGGAGTGTCAGATCCCGGATCCGGAATTTGATGAATTCTGTGACAGGGTCATCGAGGAACTCGAGGAAGCAAAAGACAGACTGAGGTAACGGGAAAAGTATCGGATGTTAATCAGAAGAGCCGAAGAAAGAGATATTCCGGACGTATTGCGACTGTTGTCGCAGGTGCTAGAGGTACACGCAAATCTACGTCCGGATATTTTTGTTCCGGGTACAACCAAATACGACAGCAGAGAGCTTGCCGAGATATTCGCCGACGATCTCAGGCCGGTGTATGTTGCTATCGACGATGATAAGCTGATCGGATACGCGTTCTGCCAGTTTAAGGAACCTGCGTTTACGAGCACGATGGTCCCGCGAAATATGTTTTATATCGATGATCTTTGTGTGGATGAGAGTGCACGCGGAAAACACGTGGGAAAAACCCTTTTCGAACACGTTAAGACCGAGGCCTCAAGACTCGGATGTTATGAAGTTACGTTAAACGTCTGGGAAGGCAATGATGCGGCATATGATTTTTACAAAGCTATGGGTATGAAACCGAAAGAGACACAGATGGAATATATTCTTTAGTGTCTCTCATCGGTATTCTCAAAACGTTCGCAAAAGCGTGCCGCAAATGAAGGCGGTTCGCCTTCCATTGCAAGATGAGAGATGTCACCGATCCTCAGCGCCCGGAATATCGCGATACCCTTTTGTCGTTCTTCCGTAACGACTTCGGTTACCGATGTCGGAGCCGTGGCCAGGAACTGAAGAGGTATGAAAGGCGATATGTTCCACAGGCGGGACAGAAGAACGGATGTGATGCCGAAATGGCAGAAGAACCCGATGTTCTTCGAATTGCCGTTTTCGACACGATATCCGGATCCGCTTCGTACATAACCGTATCCCGATAACAGATCGTCGAACGAAGATATGACCTGATCATATTTTTCGGTCATGTCGGAAAACGATACAAGCTTTGAGGAACGCCATTTGTCTTTGTCAAAGAGCTCGGGATGATCAAGGTAGTATGATGGGAGAATATCCCAGAGAATCCTTTTTTCGTACAAGCCGGTCTCTTTGTTGATCCTGTAAGTATAAGCGGAACGTTCCGCATCATCGGCCTTATACGGATCAAAGGCGGCGGAGAATTCACGCAGCCAGTCACAGACGACGGCATCGGCTCCGAGTGCATCCAGAGAATACGAGGCCGTCTCGGATGCCCTTCCGAGGGGCGATACATATATGTCATCAAGATTAAGGGCCTTGATGTGTTTGGCCAGGATCCCGGCTTCGGTAATTCCTTTTTCGGTAAGACCGTCTTTGTCGTAATCGGGGTCCCCGTGTCTTATAAAAAACAGTCGCATAACAATCCTCCCGTTCCAGAAGAATATACACCGATTGAGAGCGGGAGTGCAACTTAATAAACAAACTCAGAAAAGGAGAAATAAAATGAGAAGATCATTAGCTCTGATCGTATCGATCGCGCTTACAGCCGTTTCATTATGCGGATGTACCCTTTCGGTCAAAAACGGTGACGAGCCTTCAACGGGAATCGCCAATCCATGGAGAGACTGCACAGAGGAAGAGGCATACAAGTATGCTCCGAACGGATTTTCCGCGCCGGAAGGTGCCACGAACATTTACTGGAGCCTGATGCTTCCGGATAACGATCCGAAAAGGGAAAGTGAGACTATGGTTCAGCTCAGGTTCGATCTTGACGGTATCGAGTATACCGCAAGAGAGCAGGCTGTCCTTGATGAAAAAGATACGGACATCTCGGGAATGTATTACGAATGGCAGGATACGAAAACGGAGACTCTCGCAAACTGGGCAGGCGGGACCATGCAGGCCAAGGTCAGCACATTTGAGAATTCCGATGAGAGTGCGAAACTTTGCTCGTGGTATGACGTCGAGACGGGATTTGCTTATTCGTTAAGCTGCGCGGCATCCGGTTCAGGTGTTGCGGATGTTGATATCAAGTCGGTCGCGGAAAGTATTTACGATCCCGCAAAGCAGATAGGTGCAAATGCGCCCGGTATCCCCGAGGAGTGTCCGGAAGAGGCATCGGATGATTTTCTTGCAAAAGTCGCCGGAGAGTCGGCTCCTTCGATCGATATAAGCGGATGCGGCACATTCACACAGATAGTCGACAAGCTGTCCGACGGGATGGGATATGCAAATGAGAAGATCGGAGATGAGGATGTTCTTCTTGTCAGCTCGGGAACATATGACAATCTTGACGACAATACGGCTGCGATCGATGCGACCGTATTCATATACAAGGACGGAGCGCCTTACGAGGTCGGTAAAGTGACAAGCGGAGGCACGGCATATCCCCTGGCAATAGCGGACGGAGCGCTGTATACCGCAAGCAATCACTGGGTATGTAAATACAGACTCGAGAACGATAAGCTGGTCATAACAAAGAAAGCGGCAGTCGAATATGACACAAACGGCAATGAGTCATATTATTTCGAATCATCCGAAGGAGACGAGGTACTGCTTGCCGATACGGTAAAGACAAAGGCACAGTTTGAAGCGATGTTTGATGAAATGAGTGCCGCGAAGATCGTAAACTTCTCAACGGTCGGAGGCACTGTATCCGCTCTTCCCGCATACGAGTATCCGGGACCCGAGGCATTCTATTATGAACTGTATAAATATCTTATCGATGAACTGAGTAAGGGATATCCCAAATCCCAGGTTACGATCCCGTGTCCGATCATCGTTGCCGAAGATGACAGCAATAGGGAAGATATACGCTTATGGGGAGATTTCTCGATATACAACTATGATCTCAACGGAGATATCCTTGAGAATACATCCGGCGGATCATATCCCGGGTGCATACATTTGAGGCAGGTGGACGATTCGAGAGGATACGAAGTCACCAAGATGGAAATTGTCGGTGACGGCAGCGATTTTGAGCCTACCGCCAAGAAGATATTCGGAAAATACTACGATGATTTCATTAAGTCAAGCGGAGACACAAAAGGCCGCGATGAGATAAGAGCTCAGATCATAGCAAACTATGTTGCAGCCAATAATCTTAAGATCAAGGCTTTTCAGGATTACGGATGGGATCCGGTACCGCTTCCCGAAGAAAACATAGATAACTTCTACAGCCAGCTTGATTGACAAAAAACAAGGGTTTCTGAGATTCAGAAACCCTTGTCGGTATTCATCGGCGTGACAAGATTTGAACTTGCGGCCTCTACGTCCCGAACGTAGCGCTCTACCAAACTGAGCCACACGCCGAAGGCAGATAGAAGGGGCCCGATTTGCGAAGCAAATGGGGAAGAGGTCTGTCTGCACGTGGAGAGCCATTCGGCGAAGCCGAATTCTGCATGGCCCAACACTCCTCTTTAGTTTAGAAATTAAAACCCCAATTCCGCATTAGAGCAAAACTGAGGCCTTAGTGCGCGATCAGGGGCTCGAACCCTGGACACCCTGATTAAGAGTCAGGTGCTCTACCAACTGAGCTAAGCGCGCATCTGCGTTTGTAACGCAAGTGCTATTATATTATAATGCTTTTTGAATTGCAAGGATTTTTTGCGCATGATATACGAAACTCACACACATTTTGACGATAAGGCATTTGATGATGACCGCGATGAAGCGATAAAACGCGCGATGGCAGAGGGCGTTACAAGGTTCATAAACGTCGGAGCATCGATGAAAAGCAGCAGAACGAGCATCGAACTTGCACGCTCTTACAGCGGTTTTTCGGCATCTGTCGGAGTTCATCCCGAAGAGACGGGGGAACTTACGGAAGAGGATATGTCAATCCTTGAAGAATATTCAAAGGATGAGAAGGTTGTTGCCATCGGGGAGATAGGTCTTGATTATTACTGGGATGAACCGGAGCGCGACATACAGAAGAAGTGGTTTGCAAGTCAGATCGCGCTTGCAAGAAAGGTAAAGCTTCCGATCATAATCCATTCAAGAGATGCGGCCGCGGATACTCTTGATATGTTAAGATCCGAGAAGGCCGGGGACGTCGGTGGCATAATGCACTGCTACTCTTACGGAGTCGAGATGGCAAAACAATTCCTTGATCTGGGTTTCTGCCTGGGAGTCGGGGGCGTCGTAACTTTCAAGAACGGCAAAAAGCTTAAAGAAGTCGTTGAATATGCCCCGCTCGACCGGATCGTTACGGAAACGGATTCTCCTTATATGACGCCGGTTCCGATGAGGGGAAAACGTAATTCGTCGGAGTATCTTCCGTATATCATTGAGGAGATAGCAAAGATAAAGGGCGTCAGTGCAAAGGAAGTTGAAGAAGTGACGTTTAATAATGCTGTAAGGATATTCGGTGACAACTGATGGCAGATCTCGGGAACGCCAAAAGCACGGCGGAAGTTATAAAAAAATACGGTTTCTCGTTTCAGAAGAGGTACGGGCAGAATTTCCTGATAGATGCGCATGTCCTCGACAAGATCATTGACGCCGCCGATATCGGAAAAGAGGACGGAGTCATTGAGATCGGTCCCGGGATCGGTACGATGACGCAGCGGCTGTGTGAGCGTGCCGCAAAAGTCGTGGCGGTTGAGATCGATAAAGAACTGATCCCGATACTAAGCGATACCTTATCGGGATATTCCAACCTGAAGATAATAAATGCGGATGTCATGAAGACGGATATGACAGCGCTTATCCGGGATGAGTTTGCCGGGATGAACGTAAAAGTTGTCGCAAATCTTCCTTATTACATAACAACACCGATAGTGATGTCACTTCTTGAACAGCATCTTCCCTTATCGAGCATAACGATCATGGTCCAGAAAGAGGTCGCCGTTCGCATGCAGGCCGGACCGGGAACAAAGGATTACGGTGCCCTTTCGCTTGCCGTGCAGTACTATGCAGATACATACATCGCCGCCAATGTTCCCCCCAACTGTTTCATGCCGCGTCCCAAGGTGGGGTCAAGCGTGATACGGCTGACTGTCAGAAACACTTCCGAAATCGAAGTGACAAACGAAAAGCTCATGTTCGATCTTATCAGGGCTTCATTTAACCAGAGAAGGAAGACTCTTGTGAATGCGATAGGCAATTTTGCGGGTCTTGACATATCAAAAGAGGCGGTCGCAAAGGCTCTTAACGATATGGGACTTGATGAGAACGTAAGGGGAGAAACGCTTGATCTTCGGCAGTTTGCCGCACTTTCCAATATTTTGACATAGCACGGTCCGTATGATAAAATAGCCAAGATAATGGGCACATGTTGTGCTTAAGGGAGTTTTTGTTTTGGATAAGTACGAATATCAGGTCTGTGCGGACCAGATAAAATCATTGATCAAAGAGCATCGTTTCCAGGAAGCGATGGATATAGCCGACACGATCGACTGGAGAAGAGTCAAGAGTTTCTCCATGTTGTGTACCGTCAGCGAGATATACAAAGTAACAAAGCATTATTCCGAGGCCAGGGACATTCTTCTTCTGGCTTATGAACGGTATCCTGACAGGGCAAATGTTGTCTATGCCCTTTGTGAGCTGGCCATAAAACTTGATGAAGTATCTGAGGCCATCGAGTACTACAGGGAGTACGTTCATTTAAAACCCCACGATACAAACAGATATGTTCTGTTATATAAGATATACGATGCCCAGGACGTTCCTCTGGAGGAGAAGATATCACTCCTTGAGGAGTTCAAGAGGGCTGAGTATACCGAGAAGTGGGCATATGAGCTTGCGCTCTTATATCATAAGGACGGTCAGGAGACCAAATGTGTTGAGACGTGTGATGAACTTGCACTTTGGTTTGGTGACGGTCCTTATGTGCGTAAAGCGCTTGAACTCAAGATGCAGCATTCGCCGCTTACAAAGGAGCAGCAGCAGAAATACGACGGCGTCTATGACGCGCCCAAGATTCCTACCGGAGAAACGGAGGAGACCGTCCATATTTATGAGACACAGTCTATGCCTATGTATGCGAAAGGTGTCAGTCCTTTTGAGACCGCACCCATGGACAGCAACACGGGTTCTTTGCTGATGCCTCAGGGATTCGCTGCCGAGGAGGAGCCCAAGCCTGCCGAGACTCCGGCGCCGGTATCGGTATCCGTACCTCAGCAAACTTCCGATATTCAGATAACACCGTACAGCAACGATAAATATTCAACGCTGAATCTTCAGGAAGAACTCGCCAAAAACATGGAAGAGTTCTACGCAAAGGAAAAGAGTGTTGTTCCTTCACCGTATTACGGTGTTACATCCCAGTTATACGATCAGTCTCAGGAACAGTTCATGCAGCAGCTGAACAATGCCGGTCCCGTGTCGGAGCCCGTTTATCCGCAGGCTCAGCAGCCTCAGATGTACGGTCAGAATATGTATATGGATCCGCAGCAGGCACAGATGTATCAGCAGCAAATGTATGCACAGCCCCAGCAGATGTATCAGCAGCCGCTATACGGCCAGAACGTATACGAACAGCCTCAGCAGATGTATGCTCAGCCTCAACAGAATGTATATCAGCAGCCTGTTCCCGAGCCCGAACCCGAACCCGTAAGATATGCCGATCCGATGGATCAGGCACCTGTATATACCGAACCCGGAGCTTCGCCGGTAACTTACGTAAAACCGGAGCCGGAACCCGCACCGGAACCGACACCAGCACCCGTAGTTGCACCTGTGCCCGAAACACCGGCGCCTGCGGTACAAAGCGTTGCACCCGCGGTACAGCCCCAGGCAGAGGAGCCTGTAAATACAGCGGACGAGCAGGTTCCCGGTCAGATAGATCTCAGCGACTTCATGAAAGACTGGGAAGAGAAGAAGAAGAACGGCGAGGAGCAGCGTAAACAGCAGATCCTAAGTCGATCAATGGAGCAGACCCAGGATATCATGTCTCAGCTTAAGGGAGTTATTCCGGGATTCGAAAACACTGTCGCAGCCGATCAAAGCGAACCCGAACAGGAAAAGGTTTCGGAAGAAGACAGTAAGCTCAAAGAAGAAGTATTAAAAGACGACAATAAGGGAGTCGTAACAAGAACGACTATACCTTCTCCCGTATTTGACAGGGAAAATGTGAAGAGAACGGAATCCGGAGCAAGGATCAACGGACCTGCCAAGGCATCGATCACGGGAACGATCCCCGATATCCTTCCGAACGCCGAGACTCCGATCATTCCCGAAGTATCCGATGTTACCGACGAACCCAAAGCGCCTGAGGTGCCCGACATACCGATCAAGGGAGACGTTCTTCCTTCCGGAAGAAAGCTCACGCTTGATGAGGAATACGGCGGACATATCGCACAGATAAGGAAAGAGGACGAAGAACTTGTCAAGAGAATGACAGGTGAGATTCCCGAGCCCGAAGAGGAAGAGCCGGTTGAGGAGACTCCTCTGCCCGAACCCGAAGATTACGGCGAGGCCGAAGAAATAGAGGAAGTGGAGCAGCCCGATCTTCCCGAAGACGAAGAGGAACCGGACGAAGAGGAACCCGAAGCAGAGCCGGTCGTTCACAGGGTTGAAGTGGAAGAGCCTGTCAAAGAAGAGTCTCCGGCCGGGGAAGAATCCGAAGAAGAAGACGAGCAGCCGTCCGAAGAACCTGAAGAGAAAGATAAAGAGGCAGTCCGTCACGGACTGACCGCACCTATACAGTATCCTTACAGCGTTGACGATCTCGGGGAGGTCGAGGAACTCGAGACGATCGACCAGCCCGATGAAGTCGATGATATGCTCAAGACCCGTCCGATACCTCAG
>JAEEJD010000217.1 GCA_016281675.1 Lachnospiraceae bacterium | reverse complement strand
TCTCCTTGACATAATTGCGGCTTTCCTATACAATTAACTACGCTCGTCCGAAGGGACACGGCAATCGGGGTGTGGCTCAGTTTGGCTAGAGCGCTATCTTAGGGAGGTAGAGGCCGCAAGTTCGAATCTTGTCACTCCGATGAAGTAATTACGGGGATTCCGTGAAAGCGGGATCCCCGTTTTAATTTACCGGAGGATATCATGAAAACATATACGAGAAAAATACTTGCGATCGCCATTCCGATCATGCTGTCGAATCTGATATCGCAGCTTCAGATGCTTATAGATCGCATCTTTATAGGAAGGCTGTCGCTTGAGTGCATGAGTGCCGTCGGTAATGCCTCGACACCCATGTGGACGACCATGAGTCTGATCTTTTCGCTCACAACGGGTGCGACGATACTTGTCAGCCAGGCATATGGGGCCAATGAAATTGACAGGGCAAAAGATCTGCTTGCGGCACTTTTTAAATTCAACAATGTTCTTGGCGTTCTGCTGTTCCTCTTCTGGGTATTTTGTCCCCGGTTCGCCTTCGGCCTGATGGGCGTGGACGAGAGCATCATGGGCATGAGCATTGACTACGCACAGTTCTTTGCGCCGATATTCATACTTACGGGTATAGGCGCATCGGTCAGCTGTCTGCTGGAGGTTTCCCATAAGACACAGATAATGATCTGGTACGGCGTGTCAAGATCGGTGGCGAACGTCATTCTTGATTACGCGATGATCTTCGGACATTTCGGGTTTCCGGCGATGGGTGTCAAAGGTGCGGCTCTTGCGACAACGATAGCGGAGCTGATTGGGGATTCCATAGTTATTCTTTATGTTCTTTTCACAAAGGACCTGTCGCTTCGTCCGTCATTTGCAAGAATACTCAAATCGAAGTTCGCGCTGTTTACGGAGTCGGTCAGGTACGGTGCTCCGGCGGCGTGCGAGGATTTTGCGTGGAATCTCGGGAATCTTTATCTTATTGCCATGCTTAACCAGGTTTCGATAGAGGCAGCCGGGATACACTCAATAGTGTTCGGAGTTGAGCTTATAGCGGTGGTGCTTGTAGGGTCGATAGGAACGGCTACACTTACGCTTTCCGGATTTGAGACCGGTAAGAAGAACATAAAAGGAGTGTGGGATGTCATATTGACATCTGCGATTCTGAGCTGGGCCATCTGTGCTTTTAATCTGATACTGTTCATGTTATTCCCGACGAAGATACTCGGGATGTTTACGACCGATAAGGAAGTGCTTGCCGCAGCGGGACTGTACCTGTTTATCGTCGGCATAGACCTCTTCCCGAAGAGCGGAAACATAATATTCGGTTCCGGTATCAAAGGATATGGGGAGCCTTCATGGATGCTCAAGACACAGCTTTTCGGAACCGTGTTCGTGATAGCGGTCAGTTCCGTGATCGTTATGAAATTCCACATGGGCATAATGGCAATATTCGTTGTTGTCGTGATCGACGAGACTCTGCGCTTTATATTAAATGCCGGAAAACTGCGCCGTATCAGGGCAAAACACATCTGACGGTCACGCGTCAAAAAAATAAATCCCACTATTTTTATAAAACCTATTGACATACTAGGAGAATAGTATTATAGTCTTCTCATCGAGCAAATGAAAGGAGACACCATTAATGTACAGATTCATTACAAACAAGTGGAAAGATTCGATGTGTTGCCGATGTATGGGGTATTGGGGCCTGATGTGATGCATGGACAATACCGGAACAGCCAGAAGCAGATAAACATATTGATTATATAAAGAGGAGATTAATACCATGAGCGATTACAGATTTGAAACATTACAGTTACACGTAGGACAGGAACAGCCGGATCCCGCATCGGACGCACGTGCGGTTCCCATCTATCAGACAACATCATATGTTTTCCGTAACAGTAAACATGCCGCTGATCGTTTCGGCCTTGCGGATGCCGGAAACATCTACGGCAGACTTACAAACTCAACTCAGGACGTTCTTGAGAAGAGACTTGCGGCTCTTGAGGGCGGAAGCGCAGCGCTTGCTCTTGCATCCGGTGCCGCTGCGATCACATATACGATCCAGGCTCTTGCGGCAAACGGCGGACACATCGTTGCACAGAAAACCATCTACGGCGGAAGTTACAATCTTCTCGCACATACACTTCCCCAGTACGGGATCAACACGACGTTTGTTGATGCTCATAACCTGAGCGAAGTCGAGGCAGCGATCAAAGACGATACGAGAGCGGTTTATCTCGAGACACTCGGCAATCCCAACAGTGATATTCCCGATATAGATGCGATTGCACAGATAGCTCATAAGCACGGACTTCCCGTCGTTGTTGACAATACATTCGGAACACCGTTCCTTATCCGTCCGATCGAGCACGGCGCCGACATAGTTGTTCATTCGGCCACGAAGTTTATCGGCGGTCACGGTACTACTCTTGGTGGTATAATAATTGAGTCCGGTAAGTTCGACTGGAAGGCAAGCGGCAAGTATCCCAACATTGCAGCGCCCAACCCCAGTTACCACGGCGTATCGTTCTACGATGTCGTTGGTCCGGCGGCGTTTGTTACATTCATCCGCGCGATACTTCTTCGTGACACGGGTGCGACTTTATCACCGTTTAACGCTTTCCTTCTTCTTCAGGGTGTGGAGACACTTTCATTAAGACTTGAGAGACACGTTGAGAACACAAAGAAGGTCGTTGAGTTCTTAAGTAAGCACCCGAAGGTTGAAAAGGTTAATCATCCGTCTCTTGCGGATCATCCCGATCACAGCCTTTACGAGAAGTATTTCCCTAACGGCGGAGGTTCGATCTTCACCTTCAACATTAAAGGCGGACAGGACGAGGCATGGAAGTTCATCGACAACCTTCAGATCTTCTCGCTCCTGGCAAACGTTGCTGATGTTAAGAGCCTTGTGATCCACCCGGCATCCACGACTCATTCACAGCTTTCCGATGAAGAACTTGCGGATCAGGGTATCGGAAGAAACACGATCAGACTGTCGATCGGAACCGAGCATATCGATGACATTATCGCCGATCTTGAAAAGGGATTTGCGGCAATATAAGTAAGAGATTAAAAGGAGGTACTGAAAATGTCCAATATATATAAAGGGACACTCGGACTTGTGGGTAACACGCCGCTTGTCGAGGTTACAAACATAGAAAAGGAGCTGGGACTTGAGGCAACGGTTCTCGTTAAACTTGAATATTTCAATCCCGCGGGAAGCGTCAAGGACCGTATCGCGAAGGCAATGATAGAGGATGCGGAGGAAAAAGGCATCCTTAAGGAAGGCTCGGTGATCATAGAACCCACGAGCGGAAACACGGGTATAGGACTTGCAGCCATCGCCGCTTCAAAGGGCTACAGGATCATACTGACAATGCCTGAGACAATGAGCGTTGAGAGAAGGAGTATCCTGAAAAGTTACGGTGCCGAGATCGTGCTCACGGAGGGCCCCAAGGGGATGAAAGGAGCCATAGAAAAGGCTGATGAACTTGCGAAGGAGATCCCGAACAGTTTTATCCCGGGACAGTTCGTCAATCCTGCCAATCCGGCGATCCACAAAGCCACCACGGGTCCCGAGATATGGAAGGATACCGACGGAAAGGTTGATATATTCATAGCCGGAGTCGGCACCGGCGGAACGGTCACCGGAACAGGTGAATATTTAAAGAGTCAGAATCCCGAAGTGAAGGTTGTTGCGCTTGAGCCTGAAGATTCACCGGTTCTTTCCGAAGGAAGAGCGGGAGCTCATAAGATCCAGGGTATCGGAGCCGGATTCGTTCCCGATGTCCTCAATACGAAAGTATATGACGAAGTATTCAAGGCTTCCAACAAGGATGCGTTTGAAACCGCAAAGCTTCTTGCCAGAAAAGAAGGCATTTCCGTCGGAATATCTTCCGGAGCCGCGTTGTTCGGAGCTCTTGAGTATGCGAAGAAGCCTGAGAATAAAGGAAAAGTCATCGTGGCGCTTCTTCCCGACAGCGGAGACAGATATTACTCAACGGCTTTGTTTACCGAGTAAAGAATGAAGGAATGAAATGAGAGTTTCTACAAGAGTTGAATACGGGGTGCTGGCGCTTGTCGATATCGCGTTGAATTCTGTCGGCGGAAGCAGCGTGTCGGCGATAGAGATATCGGAACGGCAGGGCATATCCAAAAAGTATCTGGAGCAGATACTCCCGCTCCTTAAACAGGCGGGGCTGATCAGAGCCTATAAAGGCCTGGGAGGAGGATATTCGCTTTGTTGTAATGCGGACAGGGTGAAGATGACGGATATCATAAACGCCCTTGATAACAGCATTCTCGAACCAATGGAATATGAGGAGGGCGACAGCTCCAAAGAACTGTCGCGGGCTATCAACAAATGCCTTTGGGGACCCATCAACGATCAGATGAGAAGCTTCACCGAAGGTATGAGTCTTTCGGAATTCAGTCAAAAATGCGGAAACCAGATGACAAACGGCTGGGATATGTATATTATATAGACTGAGATGAAAGGCAAACTGTGGACAACCGGATACACCGTTTTGAATGTCGCTTACTTTGCGGCATTCTGTACGTTACATGCGTATGCTGCGGTATTCCTTCTGTCCAGAGGCTTTACAAATACACAGGTCGGGATCCTTCTTGCGGTTGCCAACATAACTTCGGCTCTTTTTCAGCCGTTTATCGCAGGCGTCATCGATAAGAAAGGTTGGCTGACCAACCGCAGGTTCATTCTGATATCCTGTCTGATAATACTGGCCGGCTCAATATTGCTGCGTTTTATAAACGGCAATATGCCGGCTGTTTTTGTTATCTTTGCGCTGATCTACATGATCCAGTTCGCCTACCAGCCGGTCATGACGGCTCTGTGTTTTGAGTACCGGAAGATGGGGTGCGACATTTATTACGGGCTTTCCCGGGGACTCGGATCCGCAGGTTTTGCGGTCACTTCCGCTTTCATCGGAAGAGCCGTTGAAGAGCGTGGAGCATCGCTTCTTATGACCGTTACGGCTGTCATCATGGTCGTATCGGCAATAGCGGTTTTCTTTTTCCGTCCTTCGGAGAAAATCACACAAGCCGAAACCGAACTTCCCGATCCTGAAGAAAATCATGACGAAGGCACTTTGCGGCAGGGCGGGATTAAACGCTTCTTTTCGGATTATCCGGCCTATGCCCTGTTTGTTGTTGCCACGGTCTTTTTCTTTTTCGGACACAACATGATCAATGATTTTATGATCCAGATCATCAGGTCTCTCGGAGGCGGAGAGACCGAACTCGGTTATGCCAATTTCTTACAGGCGATCCTTGAACTTCCCGTAATGGCTCTTATAGGTTTTGTACTTCGCAAAGTTTCACCGGCAAAGCTTCTTTGCTTTTCGGGTGTTGCCTTTTTTGTAAAGATACTGATCCTGGTATTTGCGCCTAACATGGCGTGGCTATTTGTCAGTCAGGGCTTTCAGTTGTTTGCGTATGCGGTGTTCATACCGGCATCTGCATATTACGTCAGTCAGACGATGGCCGAGGGCGATCAGGTAAAGGGCCAGGCGTATTTTACGAGTGCGATAACGATCGGCGGCGTTTTCTCTAATCTCATAAGCGGTGTGATACTCGACCATCTCGGCATCAGACCGATGCTTATCACGGGTACCGCCGTGGGCCTTGCCGGAGTGCTTACAGCCTTTGTCGCACTTAGGAAAGACTGACTTTTATTTTCCCCCGTACTGATGATATAATAATATGATGATAAAAAATCGGATAAGAATGAGGAGTCTGATATTATGAGCAGGGAACTTGCAAAAACTTACGATCCTTCCGGAATGGAAGGAAGACTATACGAGAAGTGGGAAAAGAGCGGATATTTCCACGCCGAGGTTGACAGGTCGAAGAAACCTTTCACGATAGTGATGCCTCCCCCGAACATTACGGGCCAGCTTCATATGGGACATGCTCTTGACAATACGATGCAGGATATACTGATCCGTTTCAAAAGGATGCAGGGGTACAATGCGTTATGGCAGCCCGGAACCGATCATGCGAGTATCGCGACCGAAGTCAGGGTAATGTCGGAACTTAAGAAGCAGGGCATCGATAAGCATGATCTGGGCCGCGAGAAGTTCCTCGACAAAGTCTGGGAGTGGAGAGAAGAATACGGCGGCAGGATCACGAAGCAGCTTCGCCGAATGGGCAGTTCGTGTGACTGGGAACGCGAACGCTTTACGATGGACGAAGGCTGTAACAAAGCCGTTACAGAGGTGTTCGTCAATCTCTACGACAAGGGACTGATCTATAAGGGTGCCAGGATTATTAACTGGTGTCCCGTTTGTAATACATCGATATCGGATGCTGAGGTTGAGTATGTTGAGCAGCCTTCACATTTATGGCACATC
>JAEEJD010000216.1 GCA_016281675.1 Lachnospiraceae bacterium | reverse complement strand
TCATATACCTGCACGTTTGCCACAAACCACGTAAACCTTCCCGGAACGTAGCCGAGATGGTTTGCGATCGCGATCAGAAACGCCGTGTACTGAAGCTGGTTGATACAGCCAGCGGTCAGGTAATCGGAACTTCTCTGGAACAGACACATATCCAATGTAGGAAGGAGGGGCCCGTCGGAGCCGGGAATCTCCCTTCCTGCACCGCGAGCGTTCTTCGCTACAGGCGAATCTAATACGCGGGCGTCCTTATAAGGTGCATATCTAACATTCCACACCGTCTGATACGCGCACGGCTTGAGTCCGTGTCTGGCCTTAAAATCATCCTCCTGCCACATATTGATGATATGGCGTCTTCCGTCGGGATCGTTCTTTATATCATTTATCAGGTTCTCGGTAAGGTTCCACTTTTTAACCGTCGCACCGTAGCACTGCCCGATCGTACGGTCACCGATATCCCACTCATCCCACCACGTGATATTGTATTTGTCGCGCAGAAGATCGAGATCGTTGGACATATCGCGGTATATCCACAAAAGCTCACCTATCGCGGACTTGATGGCGATCGGACGAAGCGTTATGAACGGCGATTCGCCTTTCGCAAGATCGTATGTACAGCTCACGTGATTGATCGAGAGCGTATGCGCGGGAGTCCCGTCGGAATAATGCGGGCGCGGGTTAACGTCAAGCGAACCTTCGCTCATGATCCTCTCAGTGATCTCCCTGAAATACATGTCACCTTTTGTCATTTACCAATCCTTCTTAATCCATCCAAAAAACAGGTAATACAACATCCGCTTCGCGATGTCGCCGTGTAGGAAGGGATCTTCCCGCTTCGCGGGCCCCTCCTTCCTACCTATCCTACCTGTCCCACTTATCACACAGACTGTTGATCTGATCCGCGAACTTCGCCAGATCCTTGTTCGCGCCGCCCTCATTATGATTGATGACCGCGAGCAGCCTCTGTCCTGCGGCAAGCAGACGTTCAAATACGGTAGAAACGGTCCTTGTCTTCTTCTTGGCACCCTCGATCCTGATACCGGTCGTCTCCTCAACAAACTCATCCGCAATAAGATCGTAACAGGTTCCGGAGAACGGAGCATATGTGTTGAACCCGTGCTCATCATGAAGATAGGCCGCAAACGTGTCGGTAACCTCGTCATCACCGTGAACGATGAAGACCATCTGAGGATCGTTCTTGAATCCGAGCATCCAGCGAGTCAGCCCCGCCTTGTCCGCATGTCCCGACACACCCTCAAGCTTCATGATCTTTGCCCTGACCTCGATCTTCTCACCGAACAGATGCACTTCCTTGGCACCTTCGACGATCGAACGGCCGAGCGTTCCGACCGCCTGATATCCGACGAACAGGATCGTACATTCCTCACGCCAGAGATTGTGTTTTAAGTGATGCCTGATTCGGCCGGCTTCACACATTCCCGATGCCGAAATGATTACCTTAGGCTCGTTGTCGAAGTTGATCGCCTTCGATTCGTCACTCGTGATCGACAGATTCAGTCCCGTGAACACGAGCGGGTTGATACCGCGTCTTACAAGCTCAAGCGCCTCATCCGAGAAGCATTCGGAAACGTTCTTGTTGAAAACGCCCGTAGCCTCGACCGCAAGCGGCGAATCCACCCATACGGGAAAATCACCCAGATCTTCAAGAAGCTTCCTCTCCTTGATCTGTCTGATGAAATACAACAGTTCCTGCGTACGTCCGACCGCAAACGAAGGGATGACTACATTACCGCCCTTTGAGAACGTATCATGGATTATCTGCGCAAGCTCCGTCACGTAATCGACGCGGTCCTTCACATGCATCCTGTCGCCGTATGTCGATTCGCACAGAACATAATCCGCTTCGTCTATAGTCTCAAAATCACGTATCAGCGGAAGATTATCGTTACCAACATCACCCGAGAAAACAACCTTCTTCGTAACACCGTCTTCCGTAAGCCACGCCTCGATCGCCGCGGATCCGAGAAGATGTCCCACATCAGTAAAACGGATCGATAACTCTTCCGATATCTTGACCTTCTTGCCGTATTTTATCGGGACAAGGCTCTTGATCGCGCCGTCCGCATCCTGCATGTTGTAAAGCGGAACAAATTCGTCAACATCCGAAGACCTTTTCGCCTTACGGTTTCGCCACTCGGCTTCCTGCATCTGTATGTGCGCGCTGTCCCTGAGCATTATGCTGCAAAGATCGGCCGTTGCGTCAGTCGCGTATATGCTGCCTCTGAAACCCTTGGAATATAAAAGCGGGAGAAGTCCCGAATGATCGATGTGAGCATGTGTGAGAAGAACGCAGTCTATCATCGGAGGTTCGACAGGAAGCGGCACGTTCTCATAGATGTTAATCCCCTGTTCCATACCGTAATCAACGAGAATGTGCTTATCTCCGACCTCGAGATAGTGACAGCTTCCCGTAACCTCATGTGCCGCACCGATAAATGTGATCTTCATTGTCTCCCCTTTCCCGTACCTTAACAGATTACCGTTTCAAGCAGCTCTTCGGGACTGTCTATGTCATACTTCGCACCTTCAACATTCCCGAAGCCGTATCTTGCATATATGAACGGACACCCCGATGCTTCGCAGGCATCCCTGTCCATCACCGTATCGCCGACATACACAGGCGCCAACAGATCATGATCCTTCACGATCTTCCTGATGTTATCGGCCTTAAGAAGCCCCGTATCACCCGGGCACAGATGATCCTTTATGAACCGCCCGCATCCGGTCTTTCGCATAAAAAGCTCGATATAACCTTCCTGACAGTTACTGACTATAAACACGGGGACTTTTTCGGATAGTTTCCCGATCGTCTCTATTATGTTCGGATAGAGCTTTCCTCCGAATTCATCAAGGTATTTGTCCTCGTTTGCATATATGACGGGAGTGAGCATTGCGATCTCCTCATCCGTCCCCTCCGGGAAAATATCCTTGATAATGTCAGCCATCGGCAGGCCGAAAAGTCCCTTAAGCCTGTCTGCCGTGATCTTCGGATCATCGTATCCGCTGTCGATAAAAGCCCTGTTCCATGCGTCTTTGACAATATCCGTGGAATCCCACAATGTCCCGTCAACATCAAATATGATCCCGTCAGTCTTTATCATATTCCTCCGCCCAGTCAAAAACGTCCCTGTTTTCTCTTTTTTGACCGCGCTTCCTTTCTCTTCTCTTTTGTGATGCGATCGAAATGCTCAAAACAATCGCCACCGCGACCGCCATGCCGGCAACAAGCAGTGCGATCACGAGCCCTGTATATGAACTTTTCACCTTTGATTCGGTGTTCTTGTCGATCGCATTTGCCACCGCCGACGTATCCACCGTCGGAAGGGCTCCGCCGATTATCCAGTCGTCCTCTTCGGCCTCCGGTTCAAAATCATCGGTGAACATCCTGTCGTCCTCATTCGCCGAGCCGTCATCTATGACAGCGTTGTCCGCCTCGTCATCGGGCTCTTCCTCGTTCGCCTCAAGTTCGACCGTATTACTGAGAGTCTCAAGCTGATACACGTTATAGACTATAGCGGTAAGCTTTCCCTCGTAACCGGGCTGAAGATGATATGTGCCGGACAGTTTCCCGTTCTTGCCGTCCCACAACTCAAGCTCCTCGAATACGGTGTCTTCATCGACGTCCCCCGTCTTAAACCCGTAGTACATGAGCTTGCTCTCGTCATCGTATGCATACAGCGTGAAATCAACATTTCCCTTGTTGCTGCTGTAATTGTCTATCTCAAGTCTGACCCCCGTAGGATGGGTGGAATCCGGCCTTACCGGATCCGCGGGGTCTTCGGGCTCGTCGACCGGCCCGATCGATTCCTTTACGACATTCTTCTCAAGGCCGAAATACTTTGCCACCGCAGTCGCATCCATAATACCGAACCGCTTCCACGCCATGTCGTTCTTGATGCGCTGGTAATCCCTGTCGTTATCAAGATACCCGTGCTCAAGTATGATAGTCGGGACACCGTTTTCGGTACCTCGACGGATAAGTCCGTAGTAGTCGCCCTTCTTGCCTATCCTGGTCTTGATGTCCTTGCGGATATTGCCGTCCGCAACCCACTCGTCCATGATCTTCTCGGCCAGGGCATGCCCGGTTCCGTAGCACTTTCCGTATGCGGAAGTGAATATCTCCGAGCCGAAAAAATTATGATTCTCGGATGCATTGTAATGTATCGATATCAGCACATCGGCCCCGACCTCTTTCGCAAAATCGGCCCTTCGCTCAATAGTAAGCGGTGCATCGATATCCCTTGTTATATATACATTGACGTTACCGTACTCAGCCAGCTCGTCATACATCGCGATCGCGGTGATAAGATTGACGTTCTTCTCTTCAAGTCCGTGATATTTTGCACCCGAATTGGTCTCATCTTTTTCATCGGACTTGCCGCCGTGCCCCGGGTCGATCACGACGGTTACGCTCGGCGCCGCGCAAACCTTCGAAGATCCGGCCGCAAGAAATACGCCGGTCAGCAACAGCAGACCGAAAATCACAAAGCCCGGTTTTCTTGATTTCTCCCCTCGGGATATGGACCTAGTCATACAAGATATAGTATATCAGAATTGTCGGCATACTACAACAGACAATGTAAAAGCGGATGCCGATCATTCAATCTGCATCCGCCTCTACTTCGAGACTGTATCCAATGGACTATACCTCCGATCATAAATCCTTTGTTCGACGATACCTTTTCTTCCCGACCCTTTTTATCGGGATCATTGGTTTATCTGATCACTATTCAGTTGTCACTCTACCGGAACTGCATTTTCATGATGCGTATTCAGGTGCTCATCAGGCACCGCATCCTCGCTTTTCTTCGCGCTTTCCTTGTCGTAGACATTCTCTATATCAAATCGTATCGTCTTCAGGAACTAAGGATCTCTAATTTCATTTCATACACTACTGTGTTTTGTTTGAAGTTGGAAATTCAGTTCTTAGGTGGTCCGTACCTCCTTTGCTCGGATTCGGGTCCCGGTTTCTGTGGACCCTGTCTCGTGTCACATCAACATCTCTTTGTTATGTTTGTATTATATTCCCGAGCTCGGTAATTGTCAATACAATTTTTAAATATTTTTTTATTTTTTTAAATATTTTTCATAAAGCTTATGAATATTCTGAATATTATCTCTCGATCTTGACCTTATGATACAGTTCTTCCGTTGCTATCCTTGTCCTTGCCACGACATCCTTCTTATCGGGGAAACAGTAATACAGTCTGTCCCTGTCACCTATGCATATAACGTCGCCGATCTCATACCAGTAGTAATCGCTGTAGCAGCTGTAGCACTTATTCGGAGCCTGCTCATACCGAAGCTTTCCGTCACAGCCCGTCAAAACAAAACCGTTGGAATCATGATGAAGATGGCCGCTTCCTACCATATAAAGCGCCTTGAAATCAACGATCATCCCGATCTTTACGTCCGTATCGAGTGCATATGTACCCGCTTCTATCTCGTCGCGCACACACTTTCGCTCCCATGCATACCAATCGGGAATATGCGAATAGACTGTATTCTCCGCTCTTGAATGAAGCTTTCCGTATTCGTCCATATCGTAGAGCGCACCGCAGTTGTGACACACAAATGTCGTACCCGATCCCTCGGTATCACCCTCTGCCATACAGTGCGGACATTTATACAGTATCCGGTTAAGACCGTCAGCCCTGAAAGGCTCCGTTATCTTTATTCCGTTGTCTTCCTGCCATCTGAAATAATCGAAGGAGAATGCCTTATCCAGTATATCGTCGATCTCGGCAACAGAACTGTTTTTAACCTCTTCGCCTGTAAGAAGGCACTCCATCTTTGCGGATACCTTTACTTTTCTTTTCTGAAGATTGTTGTACAGGGGATCTCTTGCAAACGAACCGTACGTGGTTATCATTACGACCGGAACCTTTAACGCTTTAAACAGGACGCCCATCTTGCGGGGGAGTCTTGTAGCTGTCCCGTCGAAAGAATAGCTTGCCTCGGGATACATAAGAACGCTTGTGTGATTTTTCAAAAGGGCGTATTTAAGATCCGAAATAAGTGAGACGTCCGTCACGAACTTCTGTGTCGGAATACAGCCGAGCCTTCGCATCAAACCTTCCTTACCGACCAGTCCGTCGGACGTACATACGATATTGTACGGCATCGGAATGATATGGGAGGCGATCTCCAGGTCAAGAAAGCTCGAATGGTTCATAAGTATCAGCCACGGTCCGTTGCCCGCGCGCTCCATTCCCACAGACTCGTACGAAAAATCAACCGCACGAAGATCCGGCTTCGATGCGAGTTTCATTACAGACCGAAGAAAGCCCGAAGGCTTCAGCGGTCTGATGTGTTCGGGCTTCGGGAGGCTTATGACCTCATCGTATGATTTTGTGATCATTCGGATCTTCATTGATAGATTTGACTGGAATTGCCGTTACATGTAGCTGTCTATGATCTTCTTTGCCTCATCGGGCGTGTCGGAAACGGACAGCACCGCATATTTGCCGGAAACCTTAATGACAGCCGCGTTAAGTTTCGTAAGCTCTGCGGGAACATAATCCGTGAAGCTCTCGATCTGCTCGCTCACACGGTCGCGAAGAACCTGCTCGGCCTTCTTCGCATCGTCATCGGACGCACATTCGAGAACGACTATCTCCTCGGCCGTTCCGCCGGAACCTTCATATATCGCAGCCTTTGTTACGTTTACGTCCGAAAGGTTTAAGAACATACCGGCCGTATCGATGTCCATCGGCGCAAGTGTATCGGCATACGTGATCTTCGTGTTAAGATCGTTACCCAGAGCGGCCACGTCAAAGTCGCCTTTTTTACCGCCGCAACCTGCCATGACACATACCGCGGCAACAGCCGCAACAACTGCAAGAATTCTTCTCTTTCTCATCTTTCTACTCTCCTCTTTCTGTAATTACTGTACTGCGTGTTCACACAGATACTCTCTCCATATTTTCATGTATTCGGGCTTTAAATGAATTCCGTCGCTCGTCATCTCGGGCTTTAAGTTACCCTCTTCATCCGAAAGCACCGGTCCCGCATCCAGGAAGTATGCTTTCTCGTTCTTCGCGAACTCCTTAAGCGCTTCGTTTCTCTTGACTATGTTCGGATTGTTGTGAGCCTTGTCTGTTGCCGACTTTTGTGCGGTAACCGGAAGGATCGCGTGAACATATATGATGGCCCGCGGTTCGTATTCGCGAAGCTTTTCGATAAGCTGCGCGTACGTCTTCTCGAAGTTCTCCTCGGTGCCGTATCCAAGCTCATTGAGTCCGACCTTGATATATATCTTCGTAAAGGCGTCATAAGGCATCGCATCGAATATCGGTACCTTACCGTTCTCGGTCTGAACAACCTTCGTGGTCTCGTATTTGTAAATATGAAATCCGGTCGCACAGTAATATGTCGCCGGAAGCCCTGACCAGAATCCGAATCCCTGAAGTCTCGAATCCCCGATAAAGAGAGCGTCTTTGAAGTAGCTCTCATCAACCGTCGTAAACGGTCTCGGATAATCCTCGAGCGGATCCGTAAGAGCAGTCGGTCCGTCCGATTCCTCG
>JAEEJD010000215.1 GCA_016281675.1 Lachnospiraceae bacterium | reverse complement strand
TGCGGGTGTTCCGCGCGGAGGAAGTATGGATCTGTATAAAGTTCTGCTTGTCGATGACGAGGAAGAAGTCAGGGAAGCGATAAGAAAAAGAATAAACTGGGAAGAGATAGGTTTTACCGTTATCGGTACGGCCGAGAACGGCGAAGAGGCACTCGAGCTTGCGGATAACTGTGAACCCGATGTTGTCATGACCGATATCCAGATGCCTTTCATGGACGGTATCACTTTGCTCAAAAAGCTTAAAGAGAGAAACCCGGTTCTTCGCAGTGTGATTTTCTCCGGATATGATGATTTCGAATATGCCAAAGAAGCGATACGACTGGAAGCGGAAGAATATATCTTAAAGCCGGTCGATGCCGACGAGCTTAGAAGCATATTCGTACGCATAAAGGAAAGACTTGATGCACAGATAGAACAGAGACGTAACGTCGAGCAGCTTTCCAAGTATTATGAGGAAAGCCGCCCGATGATGAAAGAGCAGCTCATAATCGGACTGCTTGAAGGAAGAGAGCTTCAGTTCGATCTCGAAAGATATCAGAAGGATTTCGATCTTCAGATAGAATCGGCATTTTACTGCGTTGGAGCTTTCAGGATAACACCCGATCAGGACAGCTCGGATAACCTTGATAAGAATCTTATGGCGCTGTCTCTCAAACAGATCGTTGAGGAAAGACTTGAAGATGTTCTTGCGGTAGAAGCACTTGTGTATCTGGATACAGTGTGTGTCCTTGCGCGTCTCAAGAGCACGAAAGATCAGACTTTATTTATCGAAGAAATGGACAAGATCTGTAAGATAGCACATAAGTCGCTCGGCGCAAATGTATCCGCGGGAATAGGAAGAACATACGGCAGTGCCGAAAGTATCCATACATCTTTCCTGGAAGCCAAAGACGCATTTCATTACCGCATATTCGTCGGGGAGAATCAGGCACTGTGCATAAGCGATGTTGAACCCGCAACACCAGTTGAGGATTATATCAGCGAGAAACAGATCAGACATATAATGAGGCAGGTCAAGATCGGTACGAAAGAGAGTATCGAGAAAGAGATAAGGGATTTCGTTGAAAAGCTTAAGAAATCCGATATCAATCTTAATCAGTTACAGGTTTTCTATGCGGAGTTCATGGTTGAGTTGATGAGACTGTCGCGAGGACATGATATAAGCATAAAGCAGGCTGGACTCGGAGGTATAAACACAAACGAGGAACTTGCGGGATTCTCGTCCATGGACGAATTTGCGGACAGGCTTATAGAACTGTCGATGATACTGTGGGAGAAGATCAGCAGCGGGCGAATGGATTCGACCAAGAAGCTTGCGGAAGATGCCAAGCAGTATATTGCCGATCATTACAATGAAAGTACGCTGTCGGTGGATGAGATCTGTTCGCACCTCGGAGTCGGCACATCGTATTTTTCTTCCGTTTTCAAAAAGGAAACGGGCTCAAGTTTTGTAACATATCTTACGGACATTCGTATGAACGAAGCACAGCGGCTCCTCGATTCTACAGACGAGAAGAGTTATATCATAGCGGGAATGGTCGGTTACGAGGAACCCAATTACTTCAGTTACGTGTTCAAGAAGCATTTTGGAATTTCACCTTCAAAATACAGACAGTAGATGAGATTGATCGCATTTCTGAAAGAAGAATACAGGAAAAGAAGTCTTCAGTGGACGATATCCCTGTCGTTTACGGCTATAGCTTTCATAAGCATCGCATTTATGTCGATAGCTTTCTATTCGCGTTCCATCAACACGATCAGAACGAATACGATCCAGCAGAATGAACAGATTGTCGATCAGTTGAGCCGAAATCTGAATTCATACATCAGGAACATGATGAGCATTTCCGATACGATGTACTACAGCGTTATCAAGAACAGAAACCTGACCAACGAACGTATCAATGAGGAGATGAATCTTCTGTATGAAGCCAACAAGGACAATCTGACAAGTATAGTATGTGCCAACGGAGACGGTGCGATAATAGCGGCATCTCCCGTATCGGCAAGACGAAGCGGAGTTGACCTTACGAAGCAGGAGTGGTTTATAAACGCGACAGATGAGATTGAGAATCTTCATTTTTCGGCACCTCATGTACAGAATATTTTTGAGGACAGTAACTACAGGTACTATTGGGTGGTTTCGTTATCACGAAGCGTTGAGTTGACATTCTTCGGAAATGTTCGAAACGGTATCCTTCTCGTTGATATGAACTACAGCGGTATTGAGCAGATGTTTGAGAGGGTCAATGACGGTGGAGTAGGATTCGTGTATCTGTGCGATCCGGACGGAAAGATAATATATCATCCGATGCAAAAGGCTATCTATGCCGGGCTTGTCAGAGAAAACAGCGCCTCACACTGTAAATATTCGGACGGATCGTTTTCGGAGGAATTCGAAGGACAGGAAAGGGATGTTGTCGTAAAGACGGTCGGTTATACAGGCTGGAAGATAATAAGCGTTACGCCGACGAGCGAGCTTGCTCCCGATATGGGTCAGATGCGTAATTATCTGTTGCTTTTGGCCATGACGGTCCTGTTACTTATCATAGTAGGAAACTATATCATTTCATATGTTGTTACCGATCCCATAAGAAAACTTGAAGATTCGATCGCGTATCTCGAAGAAGGAGTTTCCGGACAGGATGTCATGAACGAAGATGAGATATTCATCGGAGGTTCACACGAGATAAGACATCTGGGACGAACGATCAAATCGATGATACGCCAGATGAGAAAACTGACGGATGAAATGGTCAAGGAACAGAAGGCTAAGCGAAAGAGTGAGCTTGATGCGCTTCAGAGTCAGATCAATCCTCATTTCCTATACAATACGCTTGATTCGGTCGTATGGATGATAGAAGGAGAAAGATATAAAGATGCAATCTCCATGGTGACCGCACTTGCCCAGCTTTTCAGGATATCGCTGAGTAAAGGCAATAACATTATCTCTATACACGATGAGATAATACATGCCAAGAACTATCTGAACATTCAGAAGGTCAGGTACAAGAACAAATTCAATGCGACCATAGATATAGATCCCGCGATAGAAAACTGTGCAACGATCAAACTCATCGTTCAGCCGCTTCTGGAAAATGCCATATACTACGGAGTCGAGCATATGGACGGCGAAGGAGAGATAACGCTGCGCGGTTACGAAAAGGACGGAGATGTTTATATCTCGGTATCCGATAACGGAATGGGAATTCCCGGGGAGGTGCTTGATACTCTTCTTACGGACAAGGCAAGGAGCAGAGGAAAAGGTTCGGGTATCGGCCTGTGGAATGTCAATCAGAGAATCCAGATATACTTTAAAGGAGACTACGGACTTATCATCGAAAGTGAGCTTGATGAAGGAACGACGGTAACGATACATCTGCCGAAGATTCCGATCGAAGAATACAGGAAAGAGGAGGGCAAAGCATGAAGAAGCTGAAAAGCTACAGAGAATTGCTTGTGATAGCAGCCCTTATCCTGGTCTTTCTCGGTGTGGCTATATCACAGACCAAGCTTCAGACACCTATACTTCAGACCGAAAAGAGGGT
>JAEEJD010000026.1 GCA_016281675.1 Lachnospiraceae bacterium | reverse complement strand
GCTGGAGCGGCAGATCGGTCACTGCCTGAAGTTCCTTGACCGTCTCGGTCAGCAGTGCCGGTTCATCTATATCGGGTATCCCGACGTTGACATCGAGAATATGCACCTTCTCATCCGCCTGACGAAGTCCCTCATTCAGAATGTAATCCATGTCGTGGTCAATCAGCGCCTGTTTAAAGCGCTTCTTGCCGGTCGGATTGATCCGCTCTCCGATGAGGATCGGATCTTTGTCGAATCTGACCGCATGGGTATATGAACTTACAACGGACAGGTTCTTATCCGTCAGAGGCTTGGGTGTTAGGCCTCTGGCCTTAACAAGGTCCGTCACCTTCCTTATATACTCGGGTGTTGTTCCGCAACATCCGCCGACAACTCTCACGCCGGCTTCCATCTGCATGATGACTTCTTCGGCAAACTCGTCAACCGTAACGTCGAATACGGTCTCTCCATTCTCCACTCTCGGAAGTCCCGCGTTCGGTTTGAACACAACGGGAACCGATGCGCACTCAAGGAACTCTTCCATGACACCGCGGAGCTGTCGCGGACCTACCGAGCAGTTCGTTCCGACGGCATCCGCACCCATACCCTCGAGCATGGCGGTCATCGCCGACGGATTGGCACCCGTCATAAGTTGACCGTTCTCGTCAAAAGCATCGGTAACGATCACGGGAAGGTCGCAGTTCTCCTTCACAGCCAGAAGAGCAGCCTTGGTCTCGAGACAGTCATTCATCGTCTCAATCGATACAAGATCCGCACCTGCCGCGACGCCGATCCTGACGATCTTTGCAAACGCTTCAACGGCATCCTCGAACTCGAGCTGTCCGTATGGCTTCAGAAGCTGTCCGAGCGATCCTATATCAAGGGATACGAACTTGGGGCGGGCCTTGCTCTCTTCGCTTCCCTCGTTTGAGAGCCGCGCCGCTTCCTTGGCGTTTGCTATCGCACCGTCTATGACTCTTTTCAGTTCGTTTTCATCGGGAAAATTGAAAGGATTGGCTCCGAAACTGTTGGCGTTTACAACGTTAGAGCCCGCATCGAAGTAAGCCTTCTGAATATCGATTATTATCTCCGGGTGGAGGTAATTGAACGTCTCGGGCTTCTGACCGGGAGCGAGGCCGCGCTTCTGAAGGAGCGAGCCCATGCCACCGTCAAGTATGACAAAATTGTCGCGTAGAAATTCTCGGAAATCCATATCCTGATCTTTCTTTCTTTTCTTTTGGATATTCTGAAAGGATGGAGAATGAAATATCGTTTGATCAAAAGTTTTGGAGAACGTTGTTACTTGACGAGGTTTCCTACGAGTCTAGTAACGTGACGTTCGGAAAGAAGCGAAAGCGCCTTTTGAGCAAATGATATTCCATTCGACATCCCAAATCATAAATCCGGATAACAATACCTGATTATTACGCCCGGTCATCTATCCCTGCGAACGCCGTCACCGACTTGCTCGGCGACATCAGGCATCCCTCATCGAGCGTGATCGACAGATTCTTGCGCGCATTCGTGATCGCCAATATCTCAGGCTGTAGCGAGAGCGGCAGATCCCCGAATCCGGGCGAAAATCTCGGACGCAGCTTTGACGGATACGAATCGCAGAACATGTTGCAGAGCGTCTCGGCTCTCTCCGCTCCGATCGCCTGCAAGAAAAGCGCCCTGACCGGATCGAGCTTCGAATACTTTTTGATCAGTCTGTCTATCCCCGGTCCGATCGTTGCCGCAAATACCACGACCCTTTTACATCCGGCAAGATTTCCGGCCAGATCCCGGCTCGTTATCTTCAAATGGTCAAGGTCAATATCCCCCGACTCTTCGTCAAGCGATATGACCGGCAGTTCACAGTATGACACACGGTACGACAGCGATGCGAACTTCCTGCATTCGCTTATACAGTCTTCCATCAGGTTCAGCATCTTCTCATCGGTACAGCCGCCGCACATGGCATAGCGCAGCACTTCCCTGCGCACCACCTCAGGCTCATCGAATGATTTGATCCCCTGTGCCGTCATTTTGTTACTATTTCCGAAAGATTATCAAGGATGGCTTTTGCAACATACGGCTTGTTCATCGAGTAAACGTGAATGAACCTTATGCCGTTCGCATAAAGATCGATTATCTGATCGGTCGCATAAGCTATCCCGGCCTGGGACATGGCTTCGGGATTATCCCCGAACGCATCTACAAGGCTCTTGAAACGCTGCGGCATGAATGAGCCCGAAAGCTTGATCGCACGCGCCACCTGATTCGCATTCGTGATCGGCATGATACCCGGAATGATCGGGCAGGTTATACCCGCCTCCCTGATCTTGTACAGGAAGTTATAGAAAAGATTATTGTCGAAGAACATCTGCGTCGTCAAAAAGTCCGCTCCGGCGTCAACCTTCTCTTTCAGATACTTTATATCTTCCTTCTGGTTGGCGCTCTCCGGGTGTACTTCCGGATAGCACGCAGCTCCTATGCAAAAATCATTTCCGCTTTCCTTGATATCCCTGATGAGCTCCACCGCATGACGGTATGCCCATCCGCTCCTGTCGGCGCCTTCCATCTCGGGTGTAAGATCACCGCGAAGAGCCATGATGTTCTCGATGCCCGCTGCCTTGATATCGGCGATACGCTCTTTGACGGTCTCCTTCGTTGAGCTGACACATGTCAGATGCGCAAGGCACGGAACCTTATATGAACTTTCTATATCCTTTGCTATGTCGATCGTATACTTGCTTGTTCCGCCTCCCGCTCCGTATGTAACTGACATAAAGAAAGGCGAAAGGGCGGCGATGCTTTCAGCCGCCGCCTGTACACTCTCGTATTTATCACTTGTCTTTGGCGGGAACACTTCGAATGACATTCTGTTCCCTGACTCCTTAAACAGATCACGAATCTTCATTGAATGATTTCCTTGATTAATTTACTGATGAATAACCGAAACCGTTACAGATCGCATCAACGGCAACTCCGCTCTGGCACAGCGGGCATTCCTCGGGACGGAAGCTCTTGTAATCAGGCAGATCCCTTACTGAATAGAGCGATCTGATCGGAAGGCTCTCGATCTGTGTTGCGAGCGTGAATATCGCAGATATTCCTATCGGCGTTCCGCCGTAAAATCTGATCGAGCCGAGCGCGCTCTTGAGCGTGCTTCCCGTCGTTGCCGTATCAATGAGAACGAGCACCTTCTTGCCGTGGATCATGTGCTTGTTGTTCTCCCTGAACATCATCTGTCCGCTGACGTTGTACTCGGGACTCGTGATGTACATGGTCTGGTGACGGTTGGCGGATATCATTCCGGCCTTTGTCAGCTTGTTGGCCATATAGGACCCGATCACCTCGGTACCGTTAAGGCACAGTATCGTATCGATGACATCGGATGCAAGATACATCTCGGCCAGTTCCTCACCCGTGGCCCTTGCCTCACGCTGTCTTGACTTCATGTCCGTAAGATCCATGTAGTAGTTTACATGCGTGTTGGGTGTGATGAAATGACCCGGTACGTAACGGAGCACCACATCCTTGTTTTTGGAATGATCGATCTTCCTGTAATTCTGCATTGTCTTCCCCTCCTGAGTGAATAAATCTAAATCTTGTAAGATTATAACACTTAAACCACAAAATAAGCAACAAGACTTACGCGTTTCGGTTGAAAAATCAGCATATCTCGGGTTATAATCATATAGGTTTAAGGAGACGTTATGGAATTCATACAAAAACACAGAAAAACGATCGACACTTTGGCCGGTATCGCATTATTCATGCTCGGCATATTCGCCGTGCTGTTCTATATCTACAAACGCTGCAGAGCTGAGTTTAACGCCGATTTTACGGACACGATCCTCTGGGCGAACGCGTCGGTCGAGAGCGGTAAGTTCTATAATCCCGACTATTGGTATGCATATTTCCTGCCTTTTTCGGGCATCCCTCTCATGATCCCGATCGTTGCCGTATTCGGGCTGACGTATTTTTCTCATCAGCTCGGAATGACGCTGTTTGTGATCATATTTGCGATCGCGCTTGTTCTCTTCATGAGAGCGTGCGAATGCAACACGTTCGAGACATTCGCCCTTTCGGGGCTAGTTCTCATATTCATGTGTGCCTCATCGATCACCCGAATGATCTTCTATGGCCACATCATCCATTACAGCCTTGCGATCGTATTCATGTGTTTTGCGTTCGCGCTCACCCGTCGGTCATCTCTCTGGGATCCTTCGCTTCCCAAAGGAAAAACCTATACGATCATCATCGCGGTGTTTGCCGCGCTTTGCTGTACAAACGGAGTCGCAACCTGTCTTCTGTTCTTCGTTCCGTTTGCGGGATCTCTCGTACTCGAGCGCTATCTCGATAAGCGTCCCATTTCATACGAAGGAGACAAAGATCTCATACACGATATGCTGATCCTTGCAGCCGGAGGCCTTGCGGGAATAGCAGTCAAGATGCTCTTCTTCTCCAGCAGCGAATACGAGGATTCGATCACGGCACTTCTTCCGTCCGACGGATGGGTATGGAAGCAGAGCCCGTTCCTTCTCGAATGGATCAAAGTACTTACCGACGAAACCGAAAAAGACATTCTGATGCAGAGCTTTGACGGTATCAGGATACTCCTGATGTATGTACTCGCACTTGTCATCCTGATCGTTCCGCTTTTCGCGGCAATTTCATATAAGAAGATCAAAAATCGCATGCTTCGTCTTCTGATCCTCTTCTACTGGATCATGTTCGCAACAACAATGATCACTTATTCGGTAAGCTATGCGCTCGTTTCGAACTGGCGTCTTGCGGGTCTTGCATGCTGCGCTCTCATCGTTACGATGCTCTTCATACT
>JAEEJD010000214.1 GCA_016281675.1 Lachnospiraceae bacterium | reverse complement strand
CCGTTCGGATGAAGCAAGGAGCTTCGGCGGGACCGGACTGGGACTTTCGATCGCCAAGTGGATAGTCGACAAGCATGAGGGGCATTTTGAGATCACATCCAGGGAAGAGCTCGGAACAAGGATAAGGATCATGCTCAGAAGGACGGACAACGCGGAAAAGAACGCCGAAAATGCTTGATATCGCGTTCGATCGGTGGTAGAATATAATCCCAATGGATTGTTACGCATCGCCTCATTTGTGACAGGTCTTTAAGGAGGAGTTATCATGGCAGGAGTAAGTGGTGTTTCTTCTCAAAACAATATGATGTATTCTCAGATCGCAAGCGGTAAGAGGATCAATTCCGCTGCCGACGATGCGGCAGGACTTACCATTGCCGAGAAGATGAACAGCCAGGAGACGGGTCTTACGGTCGGAAGCGATAACGCAAAGGACGGAGTCAGTCTTCTCAATGTTGCCGACGGTGCTCTCGGACAGATCACCGACAGTCTTCAGAGAATATACGAACTCGGTGTTAAGGCAAGCAGCGGACTCAATACGGGCGAGGAGCTCGGAGCCATCCAGAAAGAAGTGGATCAGCTTTTGTCTGATATAGAAGGCATCGGCAAGAACACCGAATTCAATACGCTTAAGATACTTGACGGCAGTATGGCGGATATCAATCTCGCCACCAAGCCCGACGGAACCGGACAGAAGATACAGATGGTAAATGCAACCTTATCTGAACTTGGTATTGAGGGATTTGATGTTACAAAGGATTTCGATCTGAGTAAGATCACCGATGCGATATCGAAGGTTTCGGAAGGCAGGAGCAGCATGGGAGCACAGACCAACGCTCTCGAATCTGCGATAAGATATAATGATTATGCCGCTGAGAATACGTTGTCGGCAAGATCAAGACTTGAGGATCTTGATATGGCAAAGGCGATCAGCGAGATGAAGAAACAGGAAACGCTGAATCAGTATCAGATTATGATGCAGAAGAGGCGCGAACAGGAAGAGCGTAACAACGCGATGTCCATCATGAGATTCTGATAATCTCCTAACTTGACAGTTGGTGTTTGTGTGTGATATAAAGATTAGGCGGCTTTTTTGCCGCCTAGTCGCTTTTATCGGCAACTCAGGGGATTGGTCAAATGGTATGATAGGGGTCTCCAAAACCTTTGGTGGGAGTTCGATTCTCTCATCCCCTGTTACAGGAAAGCCGCTTAACCTCAAAGGTTAGGCGGTTTTTATTCAATAAACAGATAAAGGAGAAAATCGGATCATGAAGTGTACCAGTTGCGGCGCCGAGATAGGACTTACGGTTGAGAAATGCCCCTATTGCGGCAGACCCGTTACGGAAACGTCCGGACACAGGGCCGATCTGAATGAATATAAGAACAGAAGCGAAAGAACAAAGCGAAAACTCTCGGAGACTCTTTCCGAGAATATTCCGCTTGCCATCAGTGCGGTTGTGATGGTTGTGCTTTTGGTCGCCATAGGCATTGCTTATTACGTAAAGGACAATGCCTACAGTTTCCGTTCGGATGCCATGCGAAAAGAGTCGGTAAAAAAATACGATGAGTACTCGGCGCAGATCAAAAAATATCTGGAGGCCGGGGATTATACAGGCTTTGCGGCCTTTAAAGAATATCATAACATTGCGGAATGGGAGGCTCCCTATGACGATCTGAATCTGCTGTGGGAGATGGCTCATGATTACAATGATCTTGTTTCGGAAATCGAGTCGTCGGTCATGTTCGGACCGGAGGCAGACAGATACAACCCCGAGGGAGATGTCAGGGACTGCAGATATTCGATCTATGAATTTTATCAAGAATATGAAGACAAGCAGTCGGAGATCGAATCGGATCCGTATGGGGAATATATCCGTGACATGAAGAAGAAAGCGGATATCATTCTCAAGGTTTATCTGGGAATGGATGATGCGGCAAGGGAAGCATACCTGGCTTCATCAGATATCGAACAGGAGGCATATCTGGAGGGGGTGATCGTAAATGAATAAAAAAACGATTTTCGGTATTTCGATCGCTCTTAACATCATCCTGGCGCTTGTATTTGTTGTGACCGCAAAACGAGCGGGTGAGGAGCTTGAGTTTAATTATGTGGAAGAGGACACGATCGCACCGGACACGATCAGGTCAAATCTTGAACGGGAAAACTACGGTGTTGCGGCGGCGGTTTCCCATCCGATAAGGGGCGGAGCCGAGGTTGCGGATGAATACGTGGATTACTATATGCTCGGAGAATATGCGGATCTGCTGTTTTTGAAAGAGATCTTTGCAGAGGCCGGAAATACACAGACGTTAGAAACATGCAGGGAGCGTCTTGGTGAGATACGAAACAAGATGCCGGACTACGGCAGTCTTTTTGACAAGATAGAATGGAGTGCCCAAAATGCGATCCCAAAGTGAGACAATAACCGAAAAAAAGTTGATATGCAGAAGCTGCGGAGCGGAATATGATGCGGCGCTTGTCCGCTGTCCGTTTTGCGGGACGGCCCATGCTCCTGTTGAAGAAGAGGAATACATGAATAAGCTGGAGGATATACGCGAAGATCTTCACATGGAAACAGAGCGGAGCGAAAAGCGGATCAAAAAGGGGATGAGCTCTACGGTACGTGCCGTTCTTCTGGCGGCCATCGTGATAATCATGCTCTTATTCGGCTTCCTGTGGCTTTCGGGAAGAAGTGAACGAAGCCGAAGTGACCGGAAAAAAGAGGAGTTCCTGCAGGATCAGGGGATAACAACGCAGCAGGAGGATAATAACCAATGATATGCGAAAAATGCAAACATGAGGTCGGGCCCGAGGAATTAAAATGCCCGTACTGCGGCGAGGTTAATCCTTTTGCCGTAAAGCATGAGGAGAACATGCGCGGGTTTAAAAAGGAATACGAAGATACGGAAAAAGAGGTTTCCGTCTTTGCCAAAGCAGTTGAGGGACTGGGCAGAAAGGCGGCGATCCTTGTAGTACTTCTGATCCTGGTCATCGTTTTTAAAATGATCGCTTCCGCAAATTACGCCGATCCCGATGAGGATGAAGCTACAAGGCGTGATTCGATGAAAAATGCGGCTTCCTATGCCGAAGAAGCGGACGGATTCCTTGAACGCGGAGAGTATGTGGAGTATGTGAGCTTCCTGTACGCGCATGAACTGATGAATATTCCGCCGAAAGAGTTTGATCGCTTCCGCAAAGTGAGCTATGTCGCAAAAGACTATTATGAGTGCATCGAGCTGATGGAGGAAATGATACTGCGATCGGATGATCCGGAGTATTTTGACGGCCTTGATACGGACATTCGGAATTTCTGCATGTATGTGGATGACTATTGTGAAGTCCTGGAAGTTCAGAAGGAATCGGAAAATGACGAGAAGTATCTGGCATACATCCTGGATATGGACGATCAACTCCGGGCTGCAATGCGTACCTATTTTTCAATGGATGAGCAGGGATTGCAGGATTTTTTGAATATGAGCCGTGCACAGAAGGCAGTGAAGCTTAGTGAGGTATTAAGACATGAATAAAATTCTTAAAGTGATCCTGAATATACTGCTTGTTGCAGCATCGATCGCCGTTGCCGTCAGTCTCATCGATCTGATCTTTTCGATCCAATATGCGAACCGGGAGACGGAAGATCCGGCAAAGACGTATGCGCAAGTGTTTGAATACGAACTTGAACACAGAGCTTACGGCGAGATCATGGGGAGCTATTATTCGCGCAGGATGCAGAGCTTTACTCCGACAGCCGGCTATGAAGATCTTTACCGGGTCGGGGAGTATGCGCATGCTGCTTTTATGAGCAGGGTCTATGATGAAAAAGGGGATTCCGGGAAGGCATCTTTAAACAGAGAAAAGGCGAAGAATCTCAGGAAAGAGCTTGGTGCTTACGAATACACAGCCGATGAAGTGGATGAAATGCTGAAAAAAGCTCCGTAAGTCCTACAGGAAACCGATATCGAAGATGTCGTCGATCGGTATAAGCGTGCCATCGGTCAGGACGACTTTGCTTTCTATAACGTCTATCTTTTTAACTTCTCCGGATATTATCGTATATTCCCCGCCTTCCTTAAAAGGATCGGGAGCAAAAAAAGTTATCGCAACGAGACGCTTTCCGTCTTCGATCATACGAAGCTTGCGGTCAAGTTCGGCAACGGCATCGTTGTCGAGTATGATCTTCTCGGATGTGAGGCGGCCGGTCTCTTCAACGGCATCACCGTATCCGGTAAGTGCCGCAAAAGGCGAGAACTGGGCGGCACGCGCCGTCATGGACATATGAGGACGGGTGGCGGATTGATGGTGCGGATGGTCTATTATGTTGCTGTAGTCACTCATGCTTTGTGTCCTCCGACCTGTTTGTTACGTTCTATCGTCATCGCTCCTTCAAGGAAGTTGGTTCCTTTCAGTATCGCGTTTTTCCCGAACTTGTTTTTGATATCTATTGTCGCTTTCTGAAGAGCCTTCTCTTTGGTCAGCATCTCTTCTTCGTTTCGACGCATCTTCTCGGTCTCTTCGTAATCGGTGAAAAGGTCAAGCTGTTCATATGAGTCCTTCACAGCCGCATCTTCTTCAGGAACCACCCGACAGGCAGCTATACATACGCGTCTGATGAAAAGGGACGGATCGATTATGCGTTCATACAGCTTCATTACCGCATCCGTGATGAGTCGCGTTGAAGCGGTCTGACGGCCCAGATTGGCCGTTCCGTGGGCATGCTTGGGGATGTATCTTCCGTACCGGTCCTGTCCGATCTCTCCCGAATAGGCTTCCAGTTCCTTCGGATCACTGATATGTTCGTATCCTATCGTCAGAACCATCTGATCCGTAACCAGTCCTTTCTTCACAAGGTCAAGTGTAAGAAGGTCTGTCATCTCACGTACTATTATCGCTCCCTCATCATAAGAATACGGGCGCTGAAGAACCTGCCCGGAACTGATGCTGTTGTTCTGAGGCTTGTACAGTCTTGTATCCGCTATCGTACACGGCTCCCATCCCCATGCATGATCTATTATGAGTTCGGCATTAACGCCGAATGCTTTATAGAGGATATCCTCGAACTTCTCCGAGCACGCGGCTATATCACCCATTGTGTACAGTCCGAGCTTGGCAAGCTTACGAGCCGTTCCCGCACCGATCCTCCAGAAATCTGTTATCGGAGTATGAGACCAGAGCTTCCTTCGAAATCCCATCTCATCAAGTTCCGCGATGCGGACTCCGTCTTTGTCCGCCCTCATGTGCTTGGCTACGATGTCCATCGCAACCTTGCTCAGGAACATATTGGTTCCGATCCCCGCGGTGGCGGTTATGCCGGTATTTGACAAAACATCGCGGATCATCGCAAGAGCCAGTTCGTGGGCTGTCATACGGTAAGTGGCAAGATATGACGTTGCGTCAATAAACACCTCATCGCATGAATATACAAGGATGTCCTCCGGGGCGACATATTTAAGGTATATCCTGTATATATCGGTGCTGAACTTCATGTAGAGTGACATACGGGGAGTCGCGACTATGTAATCGAGTTCCAGATCGGGATTGGCATTAAGTTCGGCCGAATTTGATGATTTTCCTGTAAACGTGCGGTTATGGGCATGCATTCGGCGGGAAGCATTTACTGTTTTGACCGCCTGGACGACCTCAAACAGCCTCGGGCGACCCGGCAGTCCGTATGACTTCAGACCGGGGGAGACCGCAAGACATATGGTCTTCTCCGTTCGGGAAGCGTCGGCCACAACGAGGTTGGTCGTAAGCGGATCCAGGTCCCGGTCGACACATTCGACCGAGGCATAGAAGCTTTTAAGATCTATTGCGATATATATGCGATCCACGATAACCCTCCGTATCTTACATAAACATTATCGAACAGACGTTCCCGGATGTCAATCGGGAAATTAATTCAGCAAACGGCAGTGAAAAATGTTATAATAATCAGAAAAGTTTTCAGCCTAAGAGGAAGATTATGAAGTCTCTTTTCAAACGAATCAATGCATATATTTTCAATCCGTCCGTCAGGCTGCAGGACAGATCATTCGTCGTATTTTCTTTGCTTGTTCTGATCGCCCTTTATGCGGCGGTACCGTTCGGAATGGTGATGAAAGAGCCGGTATCCGCAACAGTATCCACATTGATCGGGGCGGTTGTTTTTTCTGTATATGTTTATTATGTGTTCCGTAAGAATAAGATAGATCAGGCCAAGATCGTTCTGTCGATAGTGGTTGTTGTGCTGTTCTTCCCGGCCATGTTCTTCACGAACGGCGGAGCACCGGGCGGTGCGCCGATATGGCTCCTTCTCGGAACGATATACATAGGGTTGATCCTTGAGGGCAGGATGAGAGTGGTCATGCTCATCCTCAATGCGCTTATCATCACGATATGCTGGATAGTCGGATATAAGTATCCGCAGTTTGTTACGGAGTATTCGAGGGGGCAGAACTATTTCGATTCGATCGCGGGCCTTTTGATCGTCAGCGGGATCGTGTATACACTTATCACGTTCTGGATCAGTCTGTTCCGAAGAGATGAAAAGGACAAGAATATACACCGCCTGTTCGAACAGACCGCAACTGCT
>JAEEJD010000213.1 GCA_016281675.1 Lachnospiraceae bacterium | reverse complement strand
GTCGAACCTATATCTCCGCGCTTGATATCCGCAATGACAAGGAGTCCCTTTTCCTTACAGTATTTGACCGTTTCGGTAAATGCGATAAGTCCGGGAATTCCGAACTGCTCATACATCGCTATCTGGGGCTTAACCGCCGGTACAAGATCCGCTACGGCATCAACGATAGCCTTATTGAATTCAAGTATCGCTTCTCCGGCTGCTTCGAGTGTCTCGCCCTTCTCCTTGATCGCCTTCTCGGTGATCTTTGCGGGTATGTACGAAAGCATCGGATCGAGTCCCACCACGATCGGGGCTTCCTTCCTTTTGATCTGAGAAACAAGCTTTGATATCATACACGTACTCCTTCGCTCTATGCAGTTGCCTGTCTGTTACCAAAAAAGAACCCGCTCCCAAAGGAGCGGGATTCCTGACATCTCATTCTACACCGTCACCTTTGCCATTGTCTCGGCATATTTGCGGATATTCGATGCATTTGCATACTTCCTTATCTTGTCGCCGCTTACCACAACAAGCGTGGGAGCCTGCATTACCCCATAACGCTGCGCGAGCTCCGTGTTCTCCTCGGCATCGATGAGAACATAGCTCTCATCCTTGAGGTACTCCTTGGCAAGCTTGCAGTTCGGGCATGTCTTCGTTGTGAACAGATACTTCACATTCGTGGCGGGTTCAACCTCTATCTTTGAATCAATGTCTGTACCCGACATCTTGACTACCGCAGTCAACGGCCTCTTCATGCTGCTGTTTGCGATATCGTATACGACTCTGTTCTTGTATTCCTGGCTCTTACCGTCGTTCCAGTTCTGAACCGGACGATAGTAACCCGTGATCCTCGAGTAAACTTCGGTCGTTGCTCCGCAGTGAGGACATGACTTGATCTCACCTGCGAGATATCCGTGTTCCTTACATACCGAATATGTAGGGCTGAGTGTGTAGTAAGGAAGCTTATAGTTCTCAGCGATCTTGCGAACGAGAGCGGCGGCAGCCTTCCAGTCCGGAAGCTTCTCACCGAGGAACGCATGGAATACCGTTCCGCTCGTGTACAATGTCTGAAGTTCATCCTGAATATCGAGTGCATCGAAAATGTCCGGAGTAAAGTCAACCGGAAGGTGGGATGAATTCGTGTAGTAAGGCGTATCACCCGGATTGCCTGCCGTCTTGATGTTCGGCCAACGCTTCCTGTCATGCTTCGCAAGACGATAGGTCGTTGACTCGGCGGGAGTTGCCTCGAGATTGTAAAGATCACCGTACATCTCCTGGTAATCCGACAGACGCTCACGCATGTGATTCAGAACTTCCTTCGTGAACTCCTGTGTTCTCGGATCCGTCATGTCGGCACGAAGCCAGTTTGCATTAAGACCCACTTCGTTCATTCCGATCAGTCCGATCGTTGAGAAGTGATTGTCAAAACTTCCGAGATATCTCTTCGTATAAGGATACAGTCCCTCGTCGAGAAGTCTTGTGATGACACCTCTCTTTATCTTCAGGCTCCTTGCGGAGATATCCATCATACGGTTGAGTCTTCTGTAGAAATCATCCTTGTCCGTCGCAAGATATGCGATCCTGGGCATATTGATGGTTACAACTCCGACCGACCCCGTCGACTCTCCCGAACCGAAGAAGCCTCCCGTCTTCTTACGGAGTTCGCGAAGGTCGAGGCGGAGTCTGCAGCACATACTCCTTACATCGGAGGGCTCCATGTCGGAATTGATATAATTCGAAAAATACGGTGTTCCGTACTTGCTTGTCATTTCAAACAGAAGGCGGTTGTTCTCGGTATCGGACCAGTCGAAATCACGCGTAATGGAATACGTGGGAATAGGATACTGGAATCCGCGTCCGTTTGCATCACCTTCGATCATGGTCTCGATGAACGCCTTGTTGATCATGTCCATCTCAGCCTTGCAGTCTTTGTACTTGAAGTCCATTTCCTTGCCGCCGACAAGTGCCGGAAGTTCCGCAAGGTCAGCGGGAACCGTCCAGTCAAGCGTGATATTGGAGAAAGGTGCCTGTGTTCCCCAACGGCTGGGAGTGTTGACTCCGTATACGAAAGACTCTATGCATTTCTTGACTTCCCTGTATGAAAGATCGTCGACTTTGACGAAAGGAGCAAGATATGTATCAAATGATGAGAATGCCTGGGCTCCTGCCCACTCGTTCTGCATGATACCGAGGAAGTTTACCATCTGGTTGCAAAGAACCGACAGATGTGATGCCGGTGCGGATGTGATCTTGCCGGAAATACCGCCGAGACCTTCCTGGATAAGCTGCTTAAGGCTCCAGCCTGCGCAGTATCCTGTAAGCATCGACAGATCATGGATATGGATGTCGGCGTTCCTGTGCGCTTCCGCGATCTCCTCGTCATAGATCTCGGAAAGCCAGTAATTGGCTGTTACCGCACCTGAATTGGAAAGGATCAGTCCTCCCACCGAATATGTAACGGTTGAGTTCTCCTTGACTCTCCAGTCCTCAACCTTAACGTAACTGTTGACAACGTCCTTGTAATCAAGGATCGTTGACTTCATATTACGCATCTTCTCGCGCTGTTTACGGTATAATATATAAGCTTTGGCTACCTCTGTATAGCCTGCCTGCTCGAGCACCACCTCAACACTGTCCTGGATATCCTCGACCTGGATCCTGTTCTCTTTCATCTTGGACTGAAAATCAGCCGTCACACGAAGAGAAAGAAGGTCGATCATATCGTTGGTGTACTGCTTCTCGCACGCATTGAAAGCTTTCATTATCGCATCGTTGATCTTTGCGATATTGAAATCCGCCAATTCCCCGTCTCTTTTTACTACGCTGAACATTCTCTGACTACTCCCTTCCTGATAAAGCCCCTTATAAAGACCCCTCTTTGATATTAGAAATGCATAAAAATATCTGCGGTTATGAGTATATCATTGTGAAAAAAATACGTCAACACAAAAATACCATATCTTATGTCAACAAATTTGCCCTACCACTACATGTTGTGTTTTTGTTTATTTGTGATATAGACTTCGCAAACCCTTTATTTATCGGGATTTACAAAAAAGAACGGATGATTTTCAACCGAAACCATCCGTTCAAAAAACATGAGTTATTATAAATTATTGTAAACCATGCACAAAAATCATCCGCGTTTTTTTATCTACTACTCAGGAAAATACTTTCACGTCTTGCGACCTCGTCATCGGGATACAGTTCAAGGTATTCGTCCATGCTCTTTTTCGCCGCAGCAAAGTCATAGAGCCGCTCCTGGGCTACCACACGTCCGAACATCATCCCCTGTTTTCCGTCTCCGTTTCCAAGAGACAGGCCCGATTCGATCGTCTCAAGCGCGCCCTCGTAGTCGCCTCCCTTGAGACGGCAGTTGGCAAGCTGCTCATATATCCTTCCGGCGGACGAATTCTCTCTTATATACTCCTCATAGATGGAACGGGCGTATCCGTCATCGCCGAGCGCCTCGTAGGTCCTTCCGAGATAGAGGATAAGATTCTCGGTACTTCCGTTCTTCTTGGCATTCTCCAGATCGTTTCTGGCATCGGTATAGGATCCGAGGTAATACTCAAGAACGCCCTTGTTATAATCGGAAAGCTTGTTCCCGGCCGATATGGCCTTTTCGAGATAAGCCGAAGCCTCGCCGTCATACCCCTTCGAATGAAGTTCCTCATATATACCGACAAACCTGTCGTAATTGGTCGGATCGAGTGAAACCGTACTGTCAAAATCACTTATCGCGGCATCCTTGTTTCCCATCGCAAGATCTATCTTGCCGCGAAGGAAATAAGCTCCGTCATCCTTCGGGCGTATCGCGATCACTGCATCGGCGGTCTCGTGTGCGGCTTCAAGCTCCCCCGCTTTGAACTGCGCAACCGCAAGGTAATAAGAGATATCTATATCGGTCTGCTCCACGATCCCGTTCGAGCAGTTAAGCGCTCTGATAAACGTATCGATCGCTCCGGCATAATCACCTTCCGCAAGCTGGGCGATCCCTTTTTCACGGAATATGAGCTTATCCGCGCCGCCGGCTGCTATAACGGAATCGGTCACGGATGCGGCAGTCGCATAATCACCGGTCACTAAAGCCTCTCCCGCGGTATCCACGGCGCTCTCCGCCCTGTTGCATCCCGTAAGGCTCACACATGCCAGAGATACGACAGCTGTCACAACGGTTATTGCATGTTTCATTATTCTTTCCGATGTGCTAAAATCATTTGGTATGAGTGCCAACAGCAAAACCCCCTTACAAGAACATATACGTCTGTCATGCAACGTGCTGAAGATAATAGCATGCGTCATCATGGCAGTTGATCATTTCGGATACGGTATCCTTCATAATTATATGAAGGTACATACAATGGATCTTCTTCCGGAAGCTTACACCAATCTTAACCGTGCATACGAGACATGCCACGGCATCGGACGACTGGCATTTCCGATCTTCTGTTTCTTCATAGTCGAAGGGTTCATCCGAACGAGAAACGTTTACAAATACGCTCTGCGCCTTGCGATATTCGCGATCATATCGGAACTGCCGTTTGACCTCGGCCTGTACGGCACGATGTTCTACTGGAAACATCAGAACATCATACTCACGTTTTTTATTGCAATAGTGATGCTCATGGTCCTTCGATTTATAGAGAACAACGTCTCGGGGCTTTCCTCTTTCGTTGTGTATCTTACATATGTATGCGCAGTCATCGGATTTGCCGATCTCGCATATTTGTTAAAGGCCGACTACTCATGGAAATGCATGCTGCTCGTCGCCGTACTGTATCTTGCAAGAAATGAGGGACCTTTCCGTCTTATCGCCGGTGCCGCATCGGTGGCATGGGAGAAATACGCCCCGACATCATTCATACTGTTGTACTTCTACGATCCCAACATACGCCCGCGCTTTAAATACGCATTCTACGTATTCTATCCTTTACACCTTACCGTCATCTACCTGATCGGTCTTCTTGTCATCTGATATACCCGTTTTCTTAAAGCATACCGCAAACAGTACGACTCCCGCGGCAAACGTGAAGAACGCTATGAACTGGGATGTCGAAAACGGTCCGACTTCCCCTCTGTAATCATTTCTCAAAAACTCGATCAGAAACCTTCCGACACTGTACATTATCAGATATCCCGATGTAGCAAGTCCCGGAATATATGCATGCTTTGCTTGGTCCCCGCTTCCCTTTTTAGGGCAGGTCATAAGATATGTTCCCGTAAGAACAAGAAAGATAACGAAGTTTCCGGCAGCCATAAGAGGCTGTGTCGGTATCAGACGAACACCCGCGGGCGCCATCGCTCCTTCGGGGAACACGATCGAAAAATGCGATGTCGTCTCCTTGCCGTAACAGCATCCCGCAAGAAGACACCCTACCCTGCCGAGAGCCTGGTTTAAAGGCACCGCGGCAGCGAACAGATCTATATATTCTATAAAACTCAGCTTCTTGACTCTGCAGTATACGAATATTGTTATGATCCCGGTTATTATACCTCCGTACACGGCAAACCCTTCCGAACCGAGAACCGCAAGCGGATCGGCAAGGAATGCCTTGAATTCAACTATTACGTGAAGAAGCTTTCCTCCCGCAAACCCGAACAGCAGCACGAATATTGCCATATTCGTAAAATCGTTCTCCGAAAGTCCTCTCCTCTTGGCAAGGTAACTTCCGACAAGGACAGCCGCAATAAAGCCGAGTCCTATCATCAGTCCGTACCCGTGAACGGTAAAACGTCCTATATGAAACAGATCTATCGCCATGATTTTCCTTCCTTAATCGTGTGATGTTAACAAAAAGCGCGAACCCAAGGTTCGCGCCCATTGCATTCTTATGATCAATCTACGGACAGTCCGCCCCATTTGTCATCGGGGATGAGAGCCACGTATGTCTTACCGGTGTTGAGCACGATCTCGTTACCGTCCTTATCGTAGTAACGTGTCGGTGATACTTCATCCTCTTTGGACCATGTGACCGGGATCGCCTTACCCTGTGTGATGAACCAGCCGTCACGCTGATAGTCGATCGCGTGGAACATCATGTATCCGTTATCGTCGAACTTGACGTATCTGGCATTCTGAAGAAGAACGTTCGTGAATCCGAGCTGTTCGTCGTTGTTGCCTGGATCCGTATGCTTCATTCCGTACTCGCTGTACATATAACGCTGAGTTGCCGGATCGTATTCAAGTTTGGAACCGTTGTGCTTGAAAGGAAGCTCAATCTTTGTGCAGTCCTTCACGCTGGGCTTACCCGACAGATCGTTGATCTCGCTGTCGCTTGAAACGAACTGGTAGTGAGGGCCACCGTTGTAATACTCATTGTATGTCTTCGAAACATTGCTCTTGCTCTCGAAGTTCTTGTCGAGATCGCCGGGGCAAATATACTCGGTGAACTCTCTTGACTTGCCGTTATCTACTCTCGAGAATGTTCCCGAGAAATTGTCCACGAACGGCTTTGCAAGATAATCGTCAATGTAGAAAGGACCGCCGTCATGACATACG
>JAEEJD010000212.1 GCA_016281675.1 Lachnospiraceae bacterium | reverse complement strand
CTTCCTGTCGGGATCATCCGGATCCGGAATATACGGTGTCTCGAGTATCTTCGGAACGCTCAGAAAATCACGATGATACACTACGCGGCACAGAGTTTCGAATCCTATGTTTCCGTCACCGAGATTGGCGTGCCTGTCCTTATGGGATCCGAATTCGTTCTTGGAATCGTTAATGTGAAATACCGAGATCCTCTCCTTGCCGATGATCCTGTCGAACTCATCAAACACTCCGTCAAGATCACCCACAATGTCGTATCCCGCGTCAAATACATGGCATGTATCAAAGCATACGCTTAGCTTGTCGGAAAGCTTCACTCCGTCGATTATCGCGGCAAGTTCCTCAAACCTACTTCCGATCTCCGATCCCTTCCCCGCCATAGTCTCAAGTGCGATCGTACACTTCATATCCGAAGTCAGTATCTCGTTAAGCCCGTCGACAATCTGCTTGATCGCAACGTCCGTTTCCGCTCCGACGCCCGAACCCGGATGAAGCACCAGCACGTCGCTTCCCATTGCCACGGTACGCTCGATCTCCACCGCAAGAAAATCCTTAGCCAGTTTGAATATCTCGGGCTTTACCGTGTTCCCGAGGTTGATTATGTACGGCGCATGGATCACAAGCTTTTCGATGCCGTGCTCCTTCATGTAAGCGTGCCCTTCCTCAATCCGAAGTTCGCTCACGTCTTTGCGCTTCGTATTCTGGGGCGCACCGGTGTAGACCATGAATGCATTGGCCCCGTATGAATGTGCTTCCTTCGCGGAGCCGAGGAACATATCCTTTCCGCTCATTCCGCAGTGTGAACCAAGTAAAATATCAGCCATATTATTCCTTTCTTTTCTTTAATGGCCGGCGTGCATAGGAACGCCCGCCTCAAGTATCGTTTGATTAAGAAGATACACCATGATTTGCGCAATGTCAAAAGAAGTGATACTATATTTTGTATATTTCCAACAGGGAGGAATCAATATGTGGGCATATGAATCTGTATTCTATCAGATATATCCGCTCGGCTTTTGCGGAGCACCGTTCGACAATCCGTCGGCTCCGATATGCGCCGAGGAGAGAAACAACGGAGCGCGCCCCGAGCACGCCGGAGAAAATCACTCCATATTAAAAGTCATCGACTGGATCGATCACCTTAAAAAACTCAACATCAACGCAATCTATTTCTCACCCGTTTTCGAATCTGATACTCACGGTTATAACACGAGAGATTACAAGATCATCGACAGCCGTATAGGAACCAACGAAGATTTCAAAAAAGTGTGCGATGCTCTTCATGAGGCGGGGATCAAAGTCGTTCTTGACGGTGTATTCAATCACGTGGGAAGAGGATTCTGGGCATTCCAGGATGTTCTTCGATACAGATGGGACAGCATTTACAAGGACTGGTTCAACGTAAACTTCGACGGCAATTCCAACTACAATGACGGCCTGTGGTACGAAGGCTGGGAAGGCAATTACGATCTCGTAAAGCTTAATCTTTGGAACGACGCCGTTGTCGATCATATCTTCGACTGCATAAAGGGCTGGGTTGATGAATTCGATATCGACGGTCTTCGTCTTGATGTGGCATATTGCCTGCCGCCCGAATTCTTAAAAAGACTTCGCGGCTTTACGAACGGCCTGAAAGATGATTTTTACCTTCTGGGTGAATGCCTTCACGGCGACTACAATCGCTGGATGGCCGACGATATGTGCCATTCGGTCACAAACTACGAATGCTACAAAGGCCTGTACTCGAGCTTTAACAGCATGAACATGTTCGAGATATGTCACTCGCTCCTTCGACAGTTCGGACCGGACAACTGGTGTCTGTATCGCGGACGTCACCTCCTGTCGTTTGTTGACAACCACGACGTCACAAGGGTTGCGAGCATTCTGTCGAATGAAAATCATCTGCCGCTCATTTACTCTCTCGCTTTCGGAATGCCCGGCGTGCCGTGCGTGTATTACGGAAGCGAATGGGGAACGAAAGCGGACAAATCAATGGGAGATCCCGCGCTTCGTCCGTGCTTTGATGCACCCGAAGAGACGGCTCTTACAGAGCACATTTCAAAGATCGCCAAAGCAAAACGCGAAAGCCGTGCCCTTTGTTACGGTGATTTCAGAAATGTCGTACTTACAAACAAACAGTGCATAATCGAGAGAAAGGTCGACGGAGAAAGAGTTCTCGTATGCATCAATGCCGATGACAACGAGTATGTGGCTCACTTTGATGCAGGCTGCGGAATGGCCGAAGACCTGATATCGGGAAACAATGTCGACTTCGGCGGCGGTCTTCGTATGCCGGCTTATTCGTCAATGTTCCTTAAGATGGAACGCTGAGGCTTTACATATCGCTTCGGATGTGTATAATAGAGAAAGTGAACTGCAAAGAGGCAGTAGCTGATGCTACAGCCTCTTTGTTCTTAAAATAAGTATTTATGATAATGAGGAGATACCATGAGTGATTTTATGAACAGCGTAGCTGCAATCAACGACAGCATCAATTCATTCGTCTGGGTCAAGATCGGTCTTGTGCTTCTGATCGGTACCGGTGTACTTACAACGATCCTGACGGGCTGCTTCCAGGTGACACATTTCAAGCACTGGATAAGCAAGACGATCGGCGGTGTGTTCAAAGCGGATGCACACGTCAAACACGAAGCCGGAAGCGTATCACAGTTCCAGGCACTTTGTACCGCCCTTGCGGCAACGATAGGAACCGGTAACATTGCCGGTGTATCGGCAGCCATCTGCGTAGGCGGTCCCGGAGCCGTATTCTGGATGTGGGTGGCAGCTTTCCTCGGAATGATGACAAACTACTCCGAAAACGTTCTCGGAATATATTACAGACGCAAGAACAAAGAAGGCGAGTGGTCCGGCGGTGCAATGTATTACCTCAAGGACGGTCTCGGAAAGATAACCGGATATGAGAAGCTCGGAAGTTTCCTTGCTGTTCTGTTTGCGATATTTGCTATTCTTGCCTCATTCGGTATCGGTAACATGGGACAGATCAACAAGATCACCCTTAACCTTGAGAGTGCATTCTTTGAAAACGCAAACCTTCCGACCGTTCTCGGCGGGATCAGCCTTGTCAATCTCATCATCGGTATAGTGCTCATGCTGATCGGCGGATTCATCATAATCGGCGGCTTAAAGCGTATCGCAGCCGTTGCAGAAAAGGTCGTTCCGTTCATGGCGCTCATCTATGTCATCGGAGCACTCATCATCATGGTAGTTCATATATCAACGATTGGTCATATGTTCGTTGCGATCTTCAGGTTTGCATTCGGTATCAAGGCTGTTGCCGGCGGTGCAACCGGTGTGGCTGTTATGACCGTTATCCAGCAGGGATGTAAGAGAGGCGTGTTCTCGAACGAGGCAGGTCTCGGTAGCTCAGTTATGGTACACAGTAACTCAAACGTAAAAGAGCCCGTTAAACAGGGCCTCTGGGGAATATTCGAAGTATTCGCCGATACGTTCATCGTATGTACGATGACGGCTATCGTTGTTCTCTCATCGGGTTACATCGATCTTTCCACCGGAATGGTAGAAGAAGGTGTAAGTGATGCAACTCTTGTTGCCACAGCATTCGGTAACGTGTTCGGCAAACCCGGCCAGTGGTTCGTTGCGATCGCCGTTCTTCTGTTCGCGTTCACAACAGTTCTCGGATGGTCACATTACGGCAGCAAGGCTGTTGAATATGTATTCGGAATCACGGGCGTTAAGATCTACCGCGTTATCTTCGTTCTTATGATGGTATCCGGTGCGATAATGACATCATCCCTTGCATGGGACATCTCGGATACGTTCAACGGACTCATGATGATCCCCAACCTTATCGGTGTAGTCGCACTCACACCTGTTGTAGTTAAGATCACACGTAACTACGTTGCACGTAAGCTTGAAGGTAAGGATGAAGAGCCTGTTCTCTCATACTTCCCCGATATCCAGGCTGAAGCTGCTGCTGCAGTCAGGGAAGGCGCTGAATAGGATCCCAGAAGAACGATATAGTCTCCGCAACATCATCAACGCGGCAGACTTTGTATTCTTCCCACTCTCTGGGAAAGAGTCTTAAATAATCACGACCTAAGAAACGTTCATCGAGGAGGGCCACGACACCGCGGTCCTCCTCTGTTCTTATAACACGGCCTGCGGCCTGAAGGACCTTATTCATTCCCGGATAACGGTATGCATATGCGAAACCGTCCAGTCCCATGTCATCATAACATCTCTTTAACAGTTCTCTTTCCGCGCATACCATCGGAAGACCTGTTCCGACGATTATCGCACCGATAAGCGCATCGTTTTTCAGATCTATCCCTTCGGAGAAAATCCCACCGAGCACGCAGAAACCTATCACAGTTTTATTATCGTTTTCATTAAACCTTGCAAGGAATTCCTCACGCTCCGATTCGGACATCGACGACGACTGTACGATCACTTCCTGCCGCGCCGGATCGTGATATCGACCGACAAACATTTCATGGACTCGTGCGAGCATCGCAAATGATGGAAAGAACACGATATAATTTCCTTCCTTCGACGATACGACGGATGATACATATTCAGCCATGCGATCGTATTCGCTGTCACTTCTTCTCGTATACTTACTCGTAACATCACGCGCCACAACAAGAAGTCGTTTTGCTGGATCGAATACCGACTTGGCATAGACTGCCGGATCACTCTCTTTGGCACCGAGCATCATGCGATAGTAGTGAATCGGAATGAGGGTCGCGGAAAAGAATACGGTAAAGATTGCCTTGTCCGTGCATGTCCTTACGGGCTTTGCGGGATTAGCACACATCAGATGAGCCTCGAAGTCCCCGTCATCCGAAAACTTCGTATACTGAACGTAATCAGACGTGTTCATGTTTTCGTAAATGTTCAGGAAATGTCTCAGACCGAAATAGAATTCGAGAAGTTCCTCGGAGTGTTCGAAATGTTCGTGATCATCAAGGAACTGTTCTATCCGTCCGTTAAGCCGAAGCAGCAGCGTTGCGAGAACATCGAAATCATCCACTACCATAACATCCTCGCATTCGCGCTTGAGAGTCAGAAGATGTTTGTTACAGCTATCAAGCGATCTTGCAAGCTTGGCATCGACATCTTTTACAAGACGCTTCATGTCAAGAAATTCCTCTTTCACAAGACGCGCCGAATACATCTTCATCGCGCGCTCGGTAAGGTTATGTGCCTCATCGATAAGGAACAGGAACCTGCCCGAAACACTGTCTCCGAAAAACCTTCTAAGATAGACATTAGGGTCAAACACGTAATTGTAATCGCATATGATCATGTCCGAAAACAACGACATATCGAGCGAGAATTCGAACGGGCACACCATGTGCTTATCGGCATACTCCATGATCGTCTCTCGCGAAAAATCATCCTCTGATACGAGAAGGTCATACATCGCATCGTTAATCCTGTCGAAGTGGCCTTTTGCATAAGGACATGCATCGGGATTACATTCGCATTTGTCGAGCGGACATATCTTTTCTTTGGCGGTAAGTGTAACTGATTTGAGACGAAGCGATCCGCTTTCTCCCCCCGAAGTTCGAAGCAGATTCACACAGTCGGATGCGACCGTTCTCGTTATCGTCTTTGCGGTCAGATAGAATATCTTATCGGCGCGATCCGCGGACAGTGATTTTATCGCGGGATAAACATTTGCAAGAGTCTTGCCGACTCCGGTCGGGGCCATTACAAACAGGCGCTCACCTTTCGTGATCGAGCTGTACACCTGTCCCATGAGCTCACGCTGGCCGCTTCTGTATTCATACGGAAACTCCATCGTCTCTATGGACATGTTGCGGATCTTTCTCCAACCCGTTTCGAAATCGGCCCATCTGACATACGCTTTGACAAGCGAACGAAACCACGCCGTTATCTCTTCGGCCGAATACAGATAGTCAAAATACCTGATCTCCTTCGTATCGAGATTGCAATACGTCATCCTGACTCCGACCTCATCAAGATGCGCATTTGCGGCAACTATATAGGCATATACCTTGGCCTGCGCAAGATGCTCGGCATCGGGTCTTCTGATACGTTCGAGTTCCCTGTATGTTGTCTTGATCTCATCAACGACTACGTGATTTTCCCCGGAGGGGGATGTAAGAGATGACTCTTCGATCTTTGTCTCGTCAAACAGATCGACCGATGTTTCATCATCGTTTTCCCGGGACAGCTCAAGAAACGCCGTGTGTTTTGTCTCGTCATCCGAATATCGCGGGATCACATTCCCCGACTCGGGCCAGATGATCCCATCCGCTCTGCCGTCAATTATTATCTCGCAGTCTCCGCGCACGATCGTGCATGACAGGTATACCTCGGCGTGATACTCTCTTCCCATGCGCCGCTGTATCATCCTGTGAAGATTTGCCCCTTCAAGCATTACGGGACCCGTTGAACCCTTTCGCCTGTTGTCGATGTCTCCGTGGCGAAGGATAAACTCAACGAGTCCCCGTACTGAAATATGTATCTGAGATGTCATTGTATCAACCGATCACAAAGCTGCCTTGATCTTCTCGAGAATATCCGAGTACATGGCAACCAATTCGTCGTTATGCTCCTTGATGAAATCAAGATCCCCGTCCGCTGCGGCGTATTCAAGCGCCTTGGCTTTGGCGGAAAGCTCGGTCGCACCGATCGTAAGGCTGGTGGACTTGATGGCATGGGCACTTACCCTGTATGCCGCAAGATCCTGCTCCGCAAAGTTCTTGGCAAGTTCCTCGCGACGATCCTCCTCAAGATACCCCTCAAGTACCTCTAGATATATCTCTTCGTCACCGGCACAATATTCAAGACCAACTTCCTGATCCAGGAATTCAAATCCATTCATTACAAACCTCACAAAAATCACATGAACAACTTAATGTTATAATATAGAAAACTTACATAAAAATCAACTGATTTTTACATCAGCCCGAGATAAGACTCTCAACGTATCTGACGGAGCCCATCGCATCCTTGGAATAAGCGTCCGCGCCGATCTTGTCGGCGTATTCCTGAGTCAGAACCGCACCGCCGACCATCACGCGGCACCACGGTGCTTTCTCGTGGATGAGTTTTATCGTATCTTCCATTGCCGGAACCGTCGTTGTCATGAGCGCGGACAGACCGCACACATCGGCATGAAGCTTTGTCACGGCATCAAGCACATCCTCGGGATCGACATCCTTACCAAGATCGGTCACGTCAAATCCGTAGTTCTCGAGAAGAAGCTTGACTATGTTCTTGCCGATATCATGAACATCGCCTTTTACCGTGGCGATGACGATCTTCATGTCGGAGTTCTTTGACTTCGAGCTTTCGTCATCCTTATTCTTCTCAAGCGATGCTTTTATTATTACGAACGCTTCCTTGGCCGCCTCGGCACTCATCAGAAGCTGCGGCAGATATATCTTCTTGGCCTCGAATCCTTCACCGACTACGTTAAGCGCCGGGATGACCTCTTCGGAAACTATCTCGAGAGGGTTCCTTCCTTCCTCGTTTATCATTGTGCCGGTCATCTTCCCGGCCTTATCCTTAAGTCCCTTGACGATCGCATTCATCAGCGGTGTCAGATCGGCTGAATCGGCGGAAGATGAAGCAGCAGGGCCTGCGGAAGAAGCCGCATTGGCAACCGCCGCTGCGATCTCGTATTTGTCATCGTATCCCGTTGCAAATCCTATGAAATCGGTACAGTTCGCATCAAGATCGTGAAGCGCACGGTACACGTGATATGTTGTCATCATCTCAGGCGAGAACGGATTCATGATCGCGGCCGACAGGCCGCACTCAAGGGCCGCCGCAAACATACCGGCCGTGACCATGCTCCTCTTCGGAAGTCCGAATGAAACATTACTGATTCCGAGAGATGTATGTACCCCGAGTTCGTTTCTCAATATGTCCACGCATTTGAGCGTAGTTACCGCAGCCGATGTGTCCGCGCTTATCGTCATGCAAAGCGGATCGAATATCAGGTCTTTACGGCTGATACCGTAGCTTTCTGCCGTTTTGATGATCTTCTTTGCAATATCTATTCTTTCTTCGGCGGTTTCGGGAATACCGCCTTCATCTATCGTAAGAGCGACAACAAAGCCGCCGTACTTCTTAACGAGAGGGAATATCGCTGACATTACCTCTTCCTTGCCGTTGACGGAATTGATCATTGCCTTTCCGTTATAGACCCTGAGTGCCTGTTCCATCGCGACAGGATCGGAAGTGTCAAGCTGGAGCGGCAGATCGGTCACTGCCTGAAGTTCCTTGACCGTCTCGGTCAGCAGTGCCGGTTCATCTATATCGGGTATCCCGACGTTGACATCGAGAATATGCACCTTCTCATCCGCCTGGCGAAGTCCCTCATTCAGAATGTAATCCATGTCGTGGTCAATCAGCGCCTGTTTAAAGCGCTTCTTGCCGGTCGGATTGATCCGCTCTCCGATTAGGATCGGATCTTTGTCGAATCTGACCGCATGGGTATATGAACTTACAACGGACAGGTTCTTATCCGTCAGAGGCTTGGGTGTTAGGCCTCTGGCCTTAACAAGGTCCGTCACCTTCCT
>JAEEJD010000211.1 GCA_016281675.1 Lachnospiraceae bacterium | reverse complement strand
AGCAGTCAGGGCCTGATGCTTCACAGGACACTGGGGATCAACTTTGACATAGGGATATTCACGAACATTGAGCCCGATCATATCGGACCGAACGAGCATACCGATTTTGACCAGTATCTGCAGTGTAAAGCGATGCTCTTTGGACAGTGCAAAACAGGCATAGTCAACGCTGATGACGAACACGTCGCAAGGATACTTGAAAACGCCACATGCGATGTTGTCAGCTACGGTTTTTCAGAAAATGCCGATTACTGCGCCAAGAACGTAAAGTTTACGGGCGAGGGTTCGCATCTCGGGATGGAATTCGACGTGAGCGGGAGAGCGAACTATCCGGTAAAGATAAGCATGCCGGGACGATTTTCGGTGTATAACGGTTTGTGCGCCGTTGCCGTTTGCGATGTACTCGGAATAGGAGCCGAAACGGTGCAGGCGTGCCTCCCGAAGGGACATGTGAAGGGCAGGATCGAGCCGGTTAAGGTAAGCGATGATTTTACAATGCTTATAGACTATGCGCATAATGCGATGGCGCTTGAAAGCCTTCTTACAACGCTTCGTGAGTACAGGCCCGCAAGGCTTGTGTGTCTGTTCGGATGCGGCGGGAATCGTGACAGGAACAGGCGATTCGAGATGGGAGAGGTATCGGGACGTCTTGCCGACCTAAGCGTGATAACGTCCGACAACCCGCGAAACGAGGATCCGCTTGCGATAATCGCGGACATCAAGACGGGAATCGACAAAACGGACGGCAAATACATAGAGATTCCGGATCGAAAGGAAGCGATCCGATACTGTATCAAAAACGGGCAGCCGGGCGATATCATCGTGCTTGCCGGAAAAGGACATGAGGACTATCAGGAGATATGCGGCGTCAAGCATCCGATGGATGAACGGGTGCTTGTTGCCGAGATACTTAAGGAAGAAAACATCGGATGAGTATTTATGATGCTCTCAACTTTTTCATGATATATTCGATCATCGGGTGGATGATTGAAGTGAGTTTTCATGCGATCACGCTCGGAAAGGTTGTTAACCGCGGATTTTTAAACGGCCCTTTATGTCCGGTGTACGGATGCGGTGTGCTAAGCGTTCTTGCCGTAGTAAGGCATGCCGGTTCCGCAATGGGATACAGCGGCAACATCGAGACCGCCTCGGTGTGGGTACTGTTTGTCATAGGTATCACTTTTTCCACTTTTGTGGAACTTATCGCGGGTATTGCACTCGATAAGATATTCCACGCGAGATGGTGGAACTACAGTAAAGAGAAGTTCAATTTTCGCGGATACATATGTCTGAGGTTTTCAATCATATGGGGACTCGGAATAGCATTTGTGTTAAGAGTGGTCCATCCGGTCATAGCCGGTATCGTTAATCTCTTTCCTCAAAAGATCGGATGGGTGGCGCTTGCCGTCGTTTATTCGGTGTTTGTCGCGGATATTGTTCTTACAACGATGTCGGTATTAAAGCTTAACAGGCAGCTCGAGAAGATGGAAGAACTCCGGCGCTCGATCCTGCGCGTCAGTGATGCAATGTCCGAAGTTATCGGCACAGGAACGATCATGACGGCTCAGAGGCTCGAGGCCGAAGAGTCAAAGGCCAGGGAAGAATACGAGGCAAGGAAGCAGGAATTTGAAGCCCGCCTTGAACATACCCGCAAGCTTGTCATGTACCATAAACTGTTCGGAACGGGAAGACTTCTTCTTGCATTTCCCGATATGACCCACAGAAGGTACCAGGATATGCTTGAACGGATCAGGGAGATGACCGGAAGATAAAAAAGGGGCGTTTCTTGAATCTTGTATGTACTTGGATTATATTATGAATGATGTTGTTTAATTCTTTTTGAAAGGCAGGTATTGATTATGTGGTCATTTATAGTAGCTATAGTTATCGGTGGTATATCGGGCTGGCTTGCAGGCAAGATCATGGGGGCCGAGCATTCGGTGATCGTTAACATTATCTTAGGTCTTGTAGGCGGTGCACTCGGCGGATGGATCGGAGGATTCTTCGGACTCGGTGCAACAAACTGGATAGGTTCGATACTCATTGCCGTTGCGGGCTCATGTCTCCTTATTTGGATCGCACGTAAAATATTCAAGTGATTTCGCAACGGGAGATATTATGGTTTAGAAAACCGTATCGTTACTGATCATCCCGACAATATCAAGATTCCCGCAGGTCAAAAAATGGCATGGCGCAAGACAAGTTTTAATAAGCCATCGTCCGTATAATCCATTACCATTACTCATGTCAATCAAGATATGAACGGAGGTAATGCGATGAACGAGACGTTAAAGGTACTGGAAACGAGAAGAAGCTGCAGGAACTTTAAGCCCGATATGGTCAAAGATGATGACCTTAAGGCCATTATCAAAGCAGGAACATATGCGGCGACCGGTATGGGCAAGCAGAGTCCCATTATCATAGCTGTAACCGACAAGTCTTTAAGGGATGAGATATCCGCGGAGAACCGCAGGATAGGCGGATGGGACGAAGGTTTTGATCCGTTCTACGGCGCTCCCGTTATCCTTATTGTACTTGCCGACAAATCGGTTCCCACCCACGTATATGACGGCTCTCTTGTCATGGGTAATCTGATGAACGCTGCAACAAGTATCGGAGTGGATAATATATGGATCCACAGAGCGAAGGAAGAGTTCGAGTCTGACTTCGGTAAGAGCTTATTAAAGAAGCTCGGTATCGATGGCGAATATGAAGGTATCGGACACTGTGCTTTGGGATATGCGGCAGAACCCGCAAAGGATCCGGCTCCGAGAAAAGAGGATTACGTATATTATGCATAAGGTCACCGAATTCCTTAAAGCAAGAAAACGCCGGATTATTATGTCTTTATTTGGAGTGGTAATATGCGCCGTGAGCGTCGGAGTTTTCAAACTTGCGGCGCTCGGCGTTGATCCTTTCCAGTCGCTGATGAGCGGACTGGATTCAATGATCCCGATCAAATTCGGAACGCTCTATGTCATAGTTAATGTCATACTGCTTCTGTTCAGTATATTTGCGGACAGGCATAACATCGGCATAGCGACGTTCATCAATCTCTTTTTGCTCGGATACATTACGCAGTTCACTTATGATTTTCTTCAGAAACTGTTCCCTGCTCCGTCAATCGTATTCAGATCGGTGTGTCTGCTGATCGGTATTGTTGTTATATGCTTCGGATCATCTCTTTATATGACGGCTGATCTCGGAGTATCGACATACGATGCGGTCGCAATAGTAATATCCGGAAAGTGGAAGATGGGAAAGTTCAAATATGTCAGGATATGTACGGACCTTGTATGTGTCGTGACCGGATGTATCCTGTTTGTACTGGCCGGTAATCCGATTTCAAAGATACCCACGATAGCAGGGATCGGAACGATCATAACTGCATTTTTCATGGGACCGCTTATAGAACTGTTCAATGAAAAGATCGCTCGTCCGATGTTAAATAAGGGCTGACTTGATTAGATCTGTGCTTTCTGATATCATTAACGCATTAAACCCGAAAGCAGAGGTGAATGATCCATATTATGGACCCGGACAGTCGAACTATACTGATAGTCTGTTTGTTGTTTGCCGCATCAGCATATTTTGCGCTGACAGAAACTGCGATAGCGAGCGTATCGAAGAGCAGGATAAAGGTCAGAGCCGACAAGGGTACACCCGGTGCCAAGAATGTACTGTATGTGCTCGATAATTTTGAAGATGCGATAACGACTCTTCTCATATGTACCAATATTGCCCATATTGCGGCAGCTGCCATCGTGACCGCCGCGGTTACGAGAAGATGGGGGCTGTCTGCGGTAACGGCATCAACGTTTATCACGACTCTTGCCATGTTCTTTGTCGGCGAGATGCTTCCCAAAAGTATCGGTAAGAAGAAAAGTGAACGGTCAAGCCTTGTTTGTGCAGGGCTTCTTGTTGTACTCATGAAAGTGCTCAAGCCGGTTACGTTTGTACTCTCCGGAATCGGAAAACTGACGCTTCGGGCCACCAGGGCCGGTGAGGAAGTGTCGGTGACCGAAGAAGAGATATACGACATCATAGAGGATATGACGGAAGAGGGAGGACTTGACGAAGAGCAGAGCGAGCTTATCTCGTCAGCGCTCTCGTTCGGTGACCTTACCGTGACGAGTATAATGACTCCGCGTGTTGATGTTGAGGGTATCGATATCAATACTCCGAGTGAAGAGATTCTCGAAAAGCTCCTCGGACAGAACCATTCGAGACTCATAGTCTTTGACGGAACGGTTGACAATGTCGTCGGCGTTCTTCAACTGCGCCGTTTCCTGAAATCATACATATCACGCAAGACAATCCCGAGCTTAAGACGCATGACCGATAAGGTGTTCTTCGCCCATCAGAGCATGCCTATAGATGAACTGTTTGACAGCATGACAACGGGCAGGTTCAACATTGCGGTCGTTCTTGACGGCTTCGGAGGAACGCTCGGTATCGTTACGATCGAAGACATCATAGAAGAGATAGTCGGAGAGATATGGGATGAGGATGACGAGATCAAGGAGCCTATCGTAAAACTGTCCGATGATACGATACTTGCAAGCTGCGACGAAACAGTGGAATCTGCCTTTGATGAACTCGGTTACGAAGAAAAAGACGAATATGAATCGGAGCGTTTCACCAACCTCCTGCTGTGTGATTTTATCTATGAAAAGCTCGGAAGCGTTCCGAAAAAGGGCGATTCGTTCGAATACAACAACTTAAAGATCAGGGTCGAGGAAGTGGATCACAACCGCGTGCTTACCGCGAAGATAGTTGCAAAGCCCGTAGAAGCGCCTGAGGCGAAAATCACAGAGGCGAAAATCACAGAGGCCGGGGAAGCGACAGAGGAAACCGAAGGATCGGAGGTGGATTCATGACATCTCTTATCATAATCGGTATCGGAATAGTGCTTTGCATCTTCCTGTCGGGAGTGTTCTCCGCGGCTGAGATGGCTATCATATCCTGCAACAGGGTCAGGATGGAAAATGAGGCCGAGGACGGCAACAAAAAGGCCGCAAGGGTTCTTAAGCTTAACGAGGACTATGACAATACACTCAGCACGATACTTCTGTCCAATAACCTTGTAAACATTGCGGCATCATCCCTCAGTACGGTTTACATAATATTACTGACAGGATCCGATGATCTTAACTGGCTGATCACCGCTATAGTGACTATTCTCGTGATCATATTCGGAGAGACGATCCCCAAGATCATCAGCAAGAAGCATGCCAATTCGCTCTCGCAGGGCTTGTCCGGGTTCATAACGGCGCTTTATTACGTGCTGTGGCCGGTTAACTTTATAGTTGTCAAGATCACCGCGGCGCTTACCGGAGCGTTAGGAAGGCGTGACGAAGAAAACGCCGAGGATGAGAAGACCGAAGAACTTCAGGCGATAATCGAGACAGCCGAGGACGAGGGTGTTATTGACGCGGATCAGTCGGAGATAGTGGCAGCCGCTATCGATTTCTCGGATGTATCGGCATCGGATGTCATGACGGCAAGAGTGGACATAGAGGCGATCGACATTGACGATCCCGTAGGAAAGATCATGAAGCAGGTCGCTAAGTCGAGAAAAAGCCGATTCCCTGTATACAAGGACAGCATCGATAATATCATCGGCGTGATGCACCTCAATCCGTTCCTTAAGGCTATGGCCAGGGACGGTCGTCCCGATATCAGGGAACTGATGAACGAGCCGTGCTACGTATACAAGACGGCAAAGTTGCCTCATGTCCTTGATGTGTTAAAAGATGCCCGCCAGCACCTGGCGATCGTTACCGATGAATACAGCGGAACGCTCGGTATCGTCACGATGGAGGATGTGCTTGAGGAACTTGTCGGGGATATTTGGGATGACAACGATGAGATCGAGGAAGAGGTCATTGAATCCGAAACGGGTGAGCTTATCGTCGACGGCGACATGCCGATAGGTGATTTTCTCGAGAGGCTCGGTATCAGCGAGGATGACTGGGACTACGAGTCGCAGACCGCGGGTGGCTGGGCGATCGAGTTCTTCGGAGACTTCCCGAAACCCGGAGATTCCTTCGATTACGATAAATACCACGTTGTTGTATCCTCAGCTGAAGAACGCCGTGTGGTACAACTGACTATAACTGAAAACATCAAGACTGAAACAGCGCCGTAATCAACACATTTGTGAGAAAAGCTTTCGAGCAAATAGTGTGTGATTACGGCGCGTTAACGCTAATAAAGTATTGCATTGTATCGTAAGTTATGGTAAATTTGTGTAGTTGTCGGGCAGAAGCCCAAGTAATCACGCATACGGATGGACGGCAGGTGCCTGTTTGCTCGCAGGTCGCCCGACAGAAGATGTATGCGGAAGCTTAAACCAGGAGGTAATTGAATATGAGCGTAATTTCCATGAAACAGCTGTTGGAAGCAGGTGTTCATTTCGGACACCAGACAAGAAGATGGAACCCTAAGATGGCTCCGTACATCTACATGGAGAGAAATGGTATCTACATCATCGATCTCCAGAAGTCCGTCGGAATGGTTGACGATGCGTATAATGCGGTATCCGAGATCGTATCAAACGGCGGAACAATTCTTTTTGTAGGAACCAAGAAGCAGGCTCAGGATGCTGTACAGTCTGAAGCAGAACGTTGCGGAATGTACTACGTCAACGAGAGATGGCTTGGCGGTATGCTTACAAACTTCAAGACGATTCAGTCACGTATCAAGAGACTCAAAGACATAGAGAGAATGAGCCAGGACGGAACCTTTGACGTTCTTCCCAAGAAGGAAGTCATAGGTCTTAAGAAGGAATGGGAGAAGCTTGAGAAGAACCTCGGCGGTATCAAGGATATGAAGAAGATCCCCGATGCCATCTTCGTTGTAGATCCCAAGAAGGAGCACATCTGTGTTCAGGAAGCTCATTCACTCGGTATCACTCTTATCGGTATTGCCGATACAAACTGCGATCCCGAAGAGCTTGACTACGTTATCCCCGGTAACGATGATGCGATCAGAGCCGTTAAGCTCATCGTGTCCAAGATGGCTGATGCCGTTATCGAAGCAAACCAGGGCGAGAGCGCAGAGGATAGCGCTGAAGGAACCGATACAGCCGATGCATCACAGGATGAGGCTGCTGAGGCTTCAGAGGAAGCATAAGGATAGTTTTGGGTATTTGATACAGGAGGAAAAATAAATGGCTAATATTACCGCAGGAATGGTAAAAGAATTGCGTGAAATGACCGGTGCCGGCATGATGGATTGTAAGAAGGCACTCGGTGAGACAGACGGAGATATGGATGCTGCCGTAGAGTACCTCAGAAAGTCAGGTGCAGCAAAGGCAGAGAAGAAGGCAAGCCGTATCGCAGCAGAGGGTATCTGCCGCGTTGCAAGAACGGATGACTGCAAAGTCGCTGTTGTTGCGGAAGTCAATTCCGAGACGGACTTTGTCGCAAAGAATGAAGTATTCCAGGAGTTCGTACAGACAGTTGCCGATAAGGCTCTTGCATCAGGCATGGCAGGCGGCAGCGAAGGAGAGGATGTTGAGGCGCTTCTCGATAAGGACGGACTTCGTGATCTTGTTGTAGATAAGACTGCAAAGATCGGTGAGAAACTTTCCGTAAGAAGATTTACAAGAGTCGAGGGCGACTATATCGCAACATATCTGCATGGCGGCGGAAGGATCGGTGTTCTTGTATCCGCCAAATGCGCAAATGTTTCCGACGGTGTAAAGGAAGCACTTCAGAACATCGCAATGCAGGTTGCGGCTCTTTCACCCAAGTTCATCTCGCAGAAGGATGTTGATCAGGATTTCCTTGCAAAGGAAAAAGAGATCATCCTTGCTCAGATCGAGAACGATCCCAAGGAAGCAGCTAAGCCCGACAAGGTTAAGGAAGGCATGGTAATGGGACGTATCAATAAGGAGATGAAGGAATTCTGTCTTCTTGATCAGGTATATGTTAAGGCTGAAGACGGAAAGCAGTCCGTTGCAAAGTATCTTGAGTCCGTTGACAAGGATCTTGTTATCGACAAGTTCGTTCGTTTCGAAGTAGGCGAAGGAATGGAGAAGAAGAACGAGGACTTTGCTGCCGAAGTTGCAGCTCAGATGAACGCGTGATCATTCTGATCACGCATTGTGGATGCACACGATTGCGTAAGGTAACCGCTTTCAGCGGTACGCAATTGGCGCGGGAAAACAGATAAATCTGTTTTCCATCATATTATGGAGGTATTTGTTTTGGGAGAGAGAAGAGTCGGAACAGTATCAAGAGGTATCCGTTGTCCGATCATCCGTGAAGGAGACGATCTTATCCAGATAGTTACGGACAGCGTTATTGAAGCGGCCCGCATCGAAGGCTTTGAACTTCGCGACAGAGACGTCATCTCGATGACCGAATCGATAGTTGCGAGAAGCCAGGGTAATTACTGCACGGTGAATGATATCGCCGAAGACGTCAAGAACAAGCTCGGCGGAGATACGGTCGGAGTAATGTTTCCGATCCTTTCGAGAAACCGTTTCGCGATCTGTTTAAAGGGTATAGCAATGGGATGCAAGAAGATCGTCCTGCAGCTTTCCTATCCTTCGGATGAGGTCGGTAACGAGCTCGTTTCAATCGACAAGGTCGATGAGGCGGGTATCAATCCTTACAGTGATGTGCTCACGCTTGAGCGTTACCGTGAAGTTTTCGGGTATACGAAGCATGAGTTCACGGGTGTAGATTACGTGGAGTATTACAGCGACATCATCAAGGAAGAGGGATGCGACGTTGAGATAATCTTCGCAAACCAGCCCAAGGCTATTCTTGATTATACAAAGAACGTTATAAACTGCGATATCCATACGAGAGCAAGGACCAAGAGGATATTAAAGGCCGCAGGTGCCGAGAGAGTGTTCGGACTCGATGAGATCATGAACGCACCCGTTAACGACAGCGGATACAATGAGAAGTACGGACTTCTCGGATCAAACAAGGCAACCGAAGGTCAGGTTAAGCTCTTCCCGAGAGACTGTCAGGATCTTGTTGAAGGAGTTCAGAAGGTCATTCTCGACAGAACGGGCAAGCATGTTGAAGTCATGGTATACGGTGACGGAGCGTTTAAGGATCCCAAAGGAAAAATATGGGAACTCGCGGATCCCGTTGTATCACCCGCATTTACAAAGGGCCTTATCGGTACTCCTAACGAGGTTAAGATCAAGTACCTTGCGGACAATGATTTTGCGAAGCTTTCGGGGGATGAACTGAAGGAAGCAATCTCAAAGAGCATCAAGGAAAAGGATTCGAACCTTGTAGGAAAGATGGTGAGTGAGGGAACAACCCCGAGACAGCTTACCGACCTGATCGGATCGCTGTGTGATCTGACATCGGGTTCCGGAGATAAGGGAACACCGGTTGTGCTCGTGCAGGGATATTTCGATAACTACACAAATTAAAAACATAATAAATCAAACGGCACTGTGGAATTCCACAGTGCCGTTTTTGTATGAATCAGATATAACCGAGTGTCTTCAGCTTCTCATAAACCGCCTTTGCGACGGCGTCGTATGTTGCCTGTGACAGGTGCGTTCTGTCGGGAGAGTATCCGTATTGGTTGATGATATCGATACAGTCCATATAGTGCTGTCCGTAATGCGCCGCAAGATCTTTGTTGATCGGAATGTACAGATCGCCGAGCCTGTGGCGTGATGTTGTTCCAATAACGATATAGTTCTTGACGCCTCCGTTCTGGGCGATGAAGTTGTCTATCTCAGCGATGACCGGCGCGGTGTTTGCGTTCGCTCCCTCATCTGGACACCAGTCACATGATCCTACCCAGAATATGTATGTCTTGTCCGGATCGACCTTCTGGTTGAAATGATCTTCATCCCTGTATGCCCAGAAAATGTCATGTGTATTCGTTCCGTACAGGCCGTAGCCTTCAACCGGAACGTTAACGAATTTTTTGAGCGTCTCATAAGGTGCCCCCGGAAGATTGTCGTTGTTATCTCCGAGTGACCCCTGTGTGAGCGAATCACCGAGCCATACGATCGCTTTTGTCTTCGGATCCGATGTGTCGGGAACCTCGGGCTTTTCGATTTCGTCCGCAGTATCGGCTGCTTCGGATATTTCTGAAACTTCAGAAGCTTCGGGTTCTTCGACCGTATCGGATGTTTCGGCTGTCTCCTGTGTCTCCTTGACGGGTTCGATATTCGAAACAACCTCTATTTTCTTTTCCTCGACAGGCTCGTTTACAATCGTAGCCGCATCTGTATCCGCGCTCTTGCATCCCGTAGCCGTAATGCTTAACGCACATATTATTCCTGTGATTATCAATCTGTTTTTCATGATCTTCCTCCGGTCTGAAAAATGAGAAATGAGAATCGTCCCCGATTCTCATTATATGATATAATAATTCCTATCGCCGGCGCAAGTCGATAAAAGAGGACATGTCATGGGATTTAATATTTCAAACAAGAACATAAGAGAGAATCAGATAGTATTCATATATGAGGAGTGCGCATTTTCCGGCGTTCGTAAGATTGCGGGCAAAGTCCGCGAGGACATGGAGAAGGTATTCGGTGCCAAGCCTATAGGTATCGAATACAATGATTTTCGCGATACCGCGGGATTCTTTGAATATCCCGTGTTCTTCGGGACTGTCGGATGCAGCCGGATCCTTGACGGTCTTGCGGCCGCGGGTGCGATCAACCTATTTGATATCGCGGGAGAGAGCGAGGTGTATTCCTTCAGCGTTATCGATGATCTGGAGTTTGAAGGCTTTACGTTTGAGTCGGCGATAGTCATTGCGGGAAGCGACAAGAGAGGAACGATATACGGCCTGTTCAAGCTGTCCGAGATGATCGGCGTATCACCTCTTTCGGGCTGGCTTGATATAAGTCCCGCTCAGATATCCGAACTTACATTTACAAAAGATGATACTGTCATATCCAAGACCCCGTCCGTAAGATACAGAGGATTCTTCATAAACGATGAGTGGCCTGCATTCGGGAACTTCTGCGGGAAGAATTACGGCGGTTTCAGCGTCAAGGTTTACGAGAAAGTATTCGAACTGCTCCTTCGCCTGAAGGGAAATTACCTGTGGCCTGCGATGTGGAGTTCCGTTTTTTCGGAGGACGGACCGGGCCTTGCCAGTGCCGAACTTGCCGACGAACTTGGGGTAATAATGGGAACCTCTCATCATGAGCCGTGTATGCGGCAGGGAGAGGAGTACTCGCATGTACGCGGACCTGAGTCCGAATACGGCGATGCATGGGATTTTACAAAGAACAGAGAAGGCATAATCAGGTTCTGGAGGGACGGCATAGCAAAGCGCAGTGCATTCGAGAACATCTATACGGTGGGGATGCGCGGCGAAGCGGATACGGCTATATGCAAGGAAGGATCAACGGCCGACAACATAGAACTTTTGAGAGATGTGATCAAGACACAGAACGCTCTTATCGCCGAAGGAGTCGGGAAGGATATCAGGGACATTCCGAGGCTCTTTGTTGTATATAAAGAGGTTGAGAAGTTCTTCTACGGGGATGACGATAATCCCGGTATATTCAAGGATCCCGAGCTTGACGGCGTGACGGTCATGCTTTCCGACGACAACTACGGCAATCTCCGTACGGTACCTTCCGAGGAAATGAGGGACAGAAGCGGTGGCTGGGGCCTGTATTATCATATGGATTATCACGGTCTTCCGGTTTCATACGAATGGTTTAATACGAACTATCTGCCCAAGATATGGGAAGAGATGACAACGGCGTACGATCACGGCATCCGTGAGGCATGGATAGTAAATGTCGGAGACATATTCACACACGAATATCCGCTGTCGTTCTTTATGGAACTGGCATACGACTTCGAGCACAGGGGAACTTCCGACAAAAGCAGTGCAGCAAACTTTACGAAGGAATTTGTCGCATCAAACTTTGCAGCACTTTCGGATGAGGAAAAGGCCGATATCGAAACGCTGCTTACAGGTTATACGAAGATCACGTCAATGCGACGCACGGAGGCTGTAAACGACAGTGTTTACGCGCCTTTTGCGTACGGAGAGAGTGAACGCATCATAAAAGAGTGCGGAAGGCTTATGGATCTTGCACAGAGTATGTACAAGGCAATGCCGAACGATACGGCATCCGCGTTTTACGAGATCGTATATGTGCCGCTTATCGGCGCGCTCAACATACAAAAGATGTGGGCTCTTACGAGCCAAAATCACGCCTATGCGCTTATAGGTTCCACAGTATGCAACAGCATAGCGAAGGAGATACGTGAATGCCTGAAGTGTGACAAAAAGCTTGTCGAAAAACTTCATTCGATAGGCAAAGGAAAATGGTACGGAATGGGCCTGTCGGAACATATCGGTTTTACGCACTGGTGCGAGGAGGAGTGTCGCAATCCTATCATCCATACGATAGAGCCTGCGGACAAACCGCGCCTTATAGCTCTTATTCCCGATACCGGAGAGCATACGGAGGGTGGCTTCTGGTCGGGCAGGACCATCACACTCACATCGGCCCTTGATCCGCTCGTTTGCGGAGGATCGATAGAACTGTCCACGGCATCGGAGGAAAAAGTATCATACGACATAACCACACAGGATGAGTTCCTTGATATCATAGAGCCCGGCAAGAGCGTCAAATGCGGCAATAAGCGAAGGATATTCATATTTGCGGACAGGATGAAGATGAACGGCGAGGAATATGCCGTCGGAAAGGTAACGATCAAATACGAAGGCGGTACCATAAACATCGATGTTCCGGTATATAATCCGAAGGATACCGAGCAGCTTCCGGCAAACACATTCCTGTTCTGCGGTAACGACAGGATAGAACACACAAGATATATTTCGATCGCGGCGGTTGATTATGCGAAAAAGAGCGATTCGCAGTCAGGAAGCTTTGAGACCGTTGAAGGACTCGGACCGTGTGATGCCGCTGTAAAGGCATATCCGCAGGATGTCTTCTTTACCGCGCAGAATGCACCTGCCGTTACATACAATGTGCTTCTGAAGGATGAGGGACGATACAATGTAAGGGTATATACGACACCGGCGAATCCGATCCGTAACGACGGAAGGATCATCTTCGGTATCGCGGCAAACGGGGAAAAGAGCATCGAGGTCAACATGATACCAGAAGGGTTTGAGGTTACTGACGGAAACGGGCCGTGGGAGCGGGGAGTTCTTGACAATATGCGCTTAAAGGATACCGTACTCGATCTGAAAAAGGGAATGAATGAGATAACGATAAGCGCATTGTCTCCCGGATTCGTTCTTGAAAAGATAGTGATAACACCCGAGGCGGTCAGCCTTCCGTACTCGTACACGGGACCCGGCGAGAGTTTTCACTCGTGAACGGTCACATGGCAGTGTTAAATGATTAAGGAGAAGGATATGTCTGATATCACATTGGCAAGAGTATTTGCCGACGGGGCAATACTTCAGAGAAACAAAGAGATTCATGTGTGGGGGTGGGGAACACCTGATAAGAAGGTTACGGTTAAACTTGCGGATAAGACGGTAGATTGCATCGCCGATGAAACCGGAAGATTTGATGCGATCTTTCCCGCAATGGAAGCGGGAGGCCCGTATACCCTGTCCGCAACCGACGAGGCGGGCGATGCGGTAAAAAGCGATGATATCATGACAGGTGATGTTGTCGTGATCGGCGGACAGTCAAATATGGAATTTCCGATGGAGCGCGTCAGGGAGACGTATCCGCATGAGTGGGATTCGCCGGATGACGGTCTTATTCGCTCTTTCAAGGTTATCGAAAACGGTGTGTTCGGAAAGAGTATTCGCGATGTGGAAACGGGAGAGTGGAAGAAGTTTACGAAGGATACGATAGATGCATATTCCGCAGTCGGATATTTTACGGCAAAGCACCTTCGGGCCCAAACCGGCGTTGCGGTCGGTCTTATCGATCTGACGCTTGGCGGTGCGCCGATAGAGGCGTTTATGAGTGAGGATTCTTTGGAGGGGTTTGACAATGCACTTTCCGAGGCGCATAAGTTCTCCGATGACGGATACAGACTGAGTATACTTGGGAGCAACGAGAAGAATGCAAACGAATGGCACGAGGCGCTCGATCGGGGCGATAAGGGCATCGGAAAATACGAGGACGGAAGAGAAATACTCGAAAAGGGACGGGAGATAGTTTTCCCTGCGTTCTT
>JAEEJD010000210.1 GCA_016281675.1 Lachnospiraceae bacterium | reverse complement strand
TATGTGCCCCATAGAGACGCCCGAAGGTCCCAACATCGGACTTATCAACTCCCTTGCATGTTATGCGAGGATCAATGAGTACGGTTTTGTTGAAGCACCTTACAGAAAGATAGACCAGTCCGATCCGGAAAATCCTACCGTTACGGATGAGGTTGTATATATGACCGCCGATGAGGAAGATAACTATCATGTAGCACAGGCTAACGTGCAGTTAAACGAAGACGGAACATTCGTCAAGAATTCCGTTTCCGGACGTTACCGTGCAGAGACTCAGGAATATTCAAAGACTGAGTTCGATTACATGGACGTATCTCCCAAGATGGTATTCTCGGTTGCTACCGCTCTTATTCCTTTCCTTGAGAACGACGATGCAAACCGTGCACTCATGGGATCCAACATGCAGCGTCAGGCAGTTCCGCTTATGATGACCGAAGCTCCCGTAGTGGGAACCGGTATGGAACCCAAGGCAGCTGCCGACTCGGGTGTGTGCGTACTTGCGGAAGGCAACGGTACCGTTGATTATGTATCTTCGAATCTTATCAAGATCACTTATGACGACGGCACCAAAAAGGAATACAGACTTACCAAGTTTTCACGCAGTAACCAGTCCAACTGTTATAACCAGAAACCCATAGTATTCAAGGGAAGCCGTGTTGCCGCAGGCGAAGTTATCGCAGACGGTCCTTCGACATCAAACGGTGAACTTGCTCTCGGTAAGAACCCTCTTATCGGATTTATGACATGGGAAGGTTACAACTACGAGGATGCTGTTCTGTTAAGTGAGCGTCTTGTTCAGGAAGACGTTTATACATCCATACATATTGAAGAGTACGAGGCAGAAGCCCGTGATACAAAACTCGGACCCGAAGAGATCACAAGAGATGTTCCCGGCGTCGGCGAAGATGCATTAAAGGATCTTGACGATCGCGGTATCATCCGTATCGGTGCTGAGGTTCGTGCGGGTGACATTCTGGTAGGTAAGGTTACTCCCAAGGGTGAGACCGAACTTACCGCAGAAGAAAGACTCCTTCGTGCGATATTCGGTGAGAAAGCAAGAGAAGTACGTGATACTTCACTTAAGGTGCCTCACGGTGAATACGGTATCGTAGTTGATGCCAAGGTATTTACAAGAGAAAACGGCGATGAACTTTCACCCGGTGTTAACCAGGCTGTAAGAGTTTATATCGCTCAGAAGCGTAAGATAAGCGTCGGCGATAAGATGGCAGGTCGTCACGGTAACAAGGGTGTTGTATCCCGCGTGCTTCCCGTAGAAGATATGCCTTATCTTCCCAACGGACGTCCTCTTGACATCGTACTTAACCCGCTCGGCGTTCCTTCGCGTATGAATATCGGTCAGGTACTTGAGATCCACCTTTCGCTTGCTGCCAAGGCTCTCGGATTCAACGTTGCGACACCCGTATTTGACGGTGCCAACGAGGCGGATATCATGGATACGCTCGATCTTGCCAACGATTACGTAAATCTTCCTTTCGATGACAAGGAAGCCAAGGAATGGGCCGAAAAGGCAGGCGAAGAATACGACAAGAAAGCGCCTACGTTTACATCCAAGCATAAAGACGAGCTTTTAAAAGAAGTATATGAATATCTTTCCAAGAACAGAGATCACAGAGAGTTATGGAAAGGCGTTCCGATATCACGTGACGGTAAAGTCCGCTTAAGAGACGGTCGTACCGGAGAATATTTCGACGGACCCGTTACAATAGGACACATGCACTACTTAAAACTTCACCACCTGGTAGACGACAAGATCCACGCACGTTCGACAGGCCCTTACTCACTGGTTACCCAGCAGCCTCTCGGCGGTAAGGCACAGTTCGGCGGACAGCGTTTCGGTGAAATGGAAGTTTGGGCCCTTGAGGCATACGGTGCATCCTATACACTTCAGGAGATACTTACCGTTAAATCCGATGATGTTATAGGACGTGTTAAGACATACGAAGCGATCATCAAAGGCGAGAACATTCCCAAGCCCGGTATCCCCGAATCATTCAAGGTACTGCTTAAGGAATTACAGTCACTCGGACTTGATATCAAGGTATTACGCGATGACATGACAGAAGTTGAGATCGCCGAATCCGCTGATTACGGTGAGACCGATATCCGCCGCGTTATCGAAGAAGAAGACAGAAGAAACGACTACAGTCGCGAATCTCTGTCAAGAATGGGTTATCAGACACAGGAATTCGATTCTGACACAGGTGAACTTGTGGAAGCTGAAGAAGACATGTATGACGATGACTACGATGTTGATTACAGCGACGATTTTGCTGAAGACACAGAGTCATAATTATCGACGACCCACAACAAATTGATATGAGAGGAGCTTTTGTAAATGTCGGAATATAAAAATGACACATATCAACCGATGACATTCGATGCCATCAAGATCGGTCTTGCTTCACCCGAGAAGATAAGATCCTGGTCAAGAAGAGGCGATGATCCCGATTTTGGTATAGTTACCAAGCCCGAGACCATCAACTACAGGACATTAAAGCCCGAAAAAGACGGTCTTTTCTGCGAGCGTATATTCGGACCCAGCAAGGACTGGGAATGTCATTGCGGTAAATACAAGAAGATCCGCTACAAGGGCGTTATCTGCGACCGTTGCGGTGTTGAAGTTACCAAAGCAAATGTACGTCGTGAGCGTATGGGACGTATCGAACTTGCGGCTCCCGTATCCCACATCTGGTACTTCAAGGGAATTCCTTCCAGAATGGGACTTATTCTGGATATTTCTCCCAGAGTCCTTGAAAAGGTTCTTTATTTCGCATCATACATCGTACTTGATGCAGGTGAATCAAACCTTGAATACAAACAGGTCCTGACCGAAAAGGAATATCAGGATGCAAGAGAAGAGTTCGGCAACAAATTCCGTGTGGGAATGGGTGCCGAAGCCATCAAGGAATTATTACAGGCTATCGACCTTGACGCCGAAGCCGCTGAATTAAAGACAGGTCTTAAGGAGTCCACGGGCCAGAAGCGCGCAAGGATCATCAAGAGACTTGAGGTTGTGGAAGCTTTCCGTGAATCCGGCAACAAGCCCGAATGGATGATCATGGATGTTATCCCCGTTATCCCTCCGGATCTTCGTCCCATGGTTCAGCTTGACGGCGGACGTTTTGCAACATCCGATCTTAACGATCTTTACAGAAGAATAATTAACAGAAACAACCGTTTACAGAGACTTCTTGAACTCGGTGCGCCCGATATCATCGTACGTAACGAAAAGAGAATGCTCCAGGAAGCTGTCGATGCACTTATCGACAACGGCCGTCGCGGACGTCCCGTAACAGGCCCCGGCAACAGAGCGCTCAAGTCCCTGTCAGACATGCTCAAAGGTAAGGGCGGTCGTTTCCGTCAGAACCTTCTTGGTAAGCGTGTAGACTACTCCGGACGTTCCGTTATCGTAGTAG
>JAEEJD010000209.1 GCA_016281675.1 Lachnospiraceae bacterium | reverse complement strand
TCGGCGAGAACGGTAACGAGTACGACCAGGGACTTTGCGTGTTCTTCAAGCAGGTGTTTGAGGCAGCAGGCGGAGAGGTCATCACAGACTCATTCCCTACAAACAACTCTGACTTTACTTCATATCTGAACAAGGCTAAGAGCGAAGGTGCGGACGTTATATTCACACCCGTTTCAATCGCTTACGCAAAGCAGATCATGGAGCAGGCAGCATCACTTGATATCGGTATTCCTTTCCTCGGTTCGGATACACTTGATGACAACATGGTTCTCGAGGCAACAAAGGGAACGAACCTTCAGCTCTTCGTATCAACCTTCTATCAGGAGGGTGGTTCCGAGAAGTTCGATAAGGGTATCAAGGATTACATCAACAGCAACTCAAGCGCTCTTACGGCTAACGGCGGAAACGACACGATCTCAGCCGTTACGGCAATGGGTTACGATGCATACTATGTTGCACTTGAGGCTATCAAGGCAGCAGGCTCGGGCGACAAGGGTGCCATCAAGGCAGCTATCCCCGGCGTAAAGTATGACGGTGTTTCAGGTTCGATAGCATTTGATCAGGTCGGCGATGCGGTTCGTGATACCGCTTACATCAAGACGGCTGACACAGCTACGGGAACATGGGCATTTGAGAAGGTTCAGACAGGATCTTCAAGCAAATAATCTTAGAAAAATAATTAACGGATAAAGGACAGATCTTATGGAATATGTCATTTCGGTTTTGCTTTCCGGAATATCGGTCGGAGGGCAATATGCACTGATAGCGATCGGATATACGCTTGTATACGGGATACTTCGCCTGATCAACTTTGCGCACGGCGATGTGTTTATGGTGGCCGGCCTTATGGGTATTTATTTTACCGCGACGATGCCTGTTACCGTATCGATCCCGCTTGTTATCATACTGACTGTGGTTCTCGGATTTACGATAGAAAGATGTGCTTACAAGCCGCTTCGAAATGCTCCGAGGATGTCGGTCATGATATCGGCTATAGGTGTGAGCTATCTGTTGCAGAACACCGCGACCTACGTAACCGGAGGGCAGCCGATGACATATCCCGAGATCACCTTCCTGTCCAGCACGGTAAATGTAGCGGGCACGCAGACAAAATGGGTCGTTATCATCACGCCGTTTCTTGTTGCTCTTTTGGTGTTCGCGCTTACGATCCTCATCGATCGTACCAAGGTTGGTATGGCCATGAGAGCCGTATCAAAGGATTTTGAGACAAGCCGTCTGATGGGTATCAGGATAAACAGTGTCATCTCGGCTACGTTCATAATCGGATCGGCACTTGCAGCTGTCGGCTCGGTGCTGTTCTTCACGAACTATCCGGCGATCACTCCCACGGCAGGCGCGATGCCGGGACTTAAGGCATTCGTTGCAGCCGTATTCGGCGGTATCGGTTCGATACCGGGAGCGGTTCTCGGTGCTTTCCTGATAGGAATATGCGAGACGATCATCAAAGGCCTTCCGTCGGCATGGGATGTTTCCGTGTTCTCGGATGCGTTTACATTCGCACTTCTTATCGTAATCCTGATATTCAAACCGCAGGGACTCTTCGGAGAAGCTGCAACGGACAAGGTGTAGATCATGAAACAGAGTCGAAAATCATTCCCGGTGTTTATCGGGATCGCCATATTGTTACTTCTTGTTATACTGCTCGAGAATCTGAGCGCCCTCTTTCCCGGAATGCCGCAGGTGTTCCAGCCTACGAGCCCACTCTTTACGGTGCTCAAGAAGGCGGCTGTGTATTCCCTCGTAGCGGTATCGATGAACCTTCTGAACGGATTTACCGGGCTGTTCTCGCTCGGTCAGGCCGGATTCATGCTGCTGGGTGCCTATACATATGCGATACTCATGGTACCTTCGGCTCAGAAGGAGCAGGTATACTACCTGTTCGAAGGCTGTGCGTTTGATTTTTCATTGCTTGATATGTTCGAAGCGATCTTCGGTTCTTCGGGGTTCGGCGGTGCGGTCGCAATGATACTGTCGTGTCTGATCGCACTCATACTTGCAGGATGTGTTGCGGGATTCTTCTCGTATCTGATCGGTATCCCCGTTCTTCGTCTCAAAAGCGATTATCTGGCAATAGCAACCTTGGGATTTGCGGAAATACTCCGTGCGATCTTCCAGTGGCAGAAGCTCGGCAAGGTCACGAACGGAGCAAACATGATAAAAGGTTTCCCGACGTTCTCGAGCTTTAACATAACGAACGCTTCGGGGGCGACGGTTCTCAGACTGTCGACATTTGTGCCGTTTCTTATCTCGGCGCTTTGCATTACGGTGATCATACTGCTCATCAACTCATCATACGGACGCGCGTTCAAATCGATCCGCGATGACGAGGTCGCAGCGGAAGCGATGGGTGTGAGCCTTTTCAAACACAAGATGATGTCGTTTGTCATCTCAAGCTTTTTCGCCGGCGTCGGCGGCGCGCTCTTTGCTATGTATGTTGCAAACGCGCAGGCCAAAGCGTTCACGTCGGTAATGACATATGAGATACTCCTGATCGTTGTCATCGGAGGTATCGGTTCCGTCAGCGGAAGCATTCTGGCGACGTTCCTGTACGTCGCATGTTCCGAATGGTGGCTCAGGTTCCTTGACAGCGAGCAGTACTTCGGAAACTTCCGTGTTCCGCTTCTTCGAAACGGATTCCGTATGGTTGTGTTCTCGGTTGTCATCATGGTGATCGTCCTGTTCTTCTCACAGGGAATAATGGGCGACCACGAGCTGAACATAGGCGGTCTTCTTAAAAAGATCTCAAAGAGATCGGAAAGGAGATCATAGCCATGGGTAACGCATTAAGACTTGAAAACGTAACGATGCAGTTCGGCGGTGTCGTATCCGTCAACAACCTTTCACTTGAGGTCCCCGAGAAGAAGATCATCGCTCTGATCGGCCCGAACGGTGCCGGCAAGACGACCGCGTTCAACTGTATCACCGGTGTATATCAGCCCACAAACGGACTGATCGAGTTCATGGGTCAGCCCATGGTCAGAAACCACCCTACGGGAAAATCACTTAAGACCTATAAGGGTGAAGAGGTACAGAAGTTTGCAAACGATCCGGTGCTTGCACCTACGCCCGATCAGATAACGGGACTCGGTATCGCCAGAACGTTTCAGAACATCCGTCTGTGGAAGAGCATGACGGTATTCGATAATGTTCTTATCGCAAAGCATCAGCATGCGAAACAGAACGTGTTCTCGGCCACGTTCAGGGGTAATCTTGCGGAAGAGGCGAGGATGCGCGAAGAGACGATGGCGCTTCTTGAAGAACAGGGACTCGATTCATACAAGGATGATCTTGCAACGAGCCTTCCCTACGGACTTCAGCGTCGTCTTGAGATAGCAAGAGCTCTTGCAACAAAGCCGAGCCTGCTCCTTCTTGATGAGCCGGCTGCCGGAATGAATCCGCAGGAGACAGCGGAACTGGCTGATTTTGTGCGCCAGACACGTGAGAAATACGATCTTACGGTGTTCCTTATCGAGCATCATATGGATCTTGTAATGAATGTTTCGGATTATATCTATGTCATAGATTTCGGTAGTGAGATCGCCCGGGGAGTCCCGGAAGAAGTACAGAACAACAGGCGTGTGATCGAGGCTTACCTCGGCGTCGGAGATGAGGAATAAATATGAGCGATGTGCTTTTACATGTCAAAGACCTGAAGGTGAGATACGGCGGAATTGAAGCCGTCCGGGGCATCAGTTTTGATGTCAAGGCCGGTGAGATAGTTACGCTTATCGGTGCGAACGGTGCCGGAAAGAGTTCCACGCTCCGTACGATATCGGGACTGGTCAAACCCGCGGAAGGAAAAGTGATCTTCGACGGAGTCGACATTACAGGAAAGGATCCCACGCAGATCGTATCACAGGGTCTTATGATGGTACCCGAAGGAAGACGGATATTCCCCAACCTCACGGTACTTGAAAACCTCAGGATCGGGGCTTATCTTCGCAAGGACAACCTTGCTCCGGATATTGAGAACGTATTCAGGTATTTCCCGAGGCTTAAGGAACGTGAATGGCAGGAGGGCGGTACGCTTTCGGGCGGTGAACAGCAGATGCTTGCGGTTGGCCGTGCTCTTATGGGACGCCCGAAGCTCCTTATGATGGATGAGCCTTCACTCGGACTTGCACCGATAGTTGTGCAGGATATATTCAAGATCATCAGACAGATCAATGCGGCAGGGACGACGGTCCTGCTGATCGAACAGAACGCCAATATGGCCCTTCACGTCGCCGACAGGGCGTATGTCATAGAAAACGGAAAGATCCTCATGGAAGGCACCGGTCAGGAGCTTCTTGAGGACGAGAAGGTACGTGCAGCTTATCTGGGCAGCACATCAGGAGGTGTTTCATGAAGAAAATACTGTTTGCCGCATCTGAATGTGTTCCGTTCATCAAGACGGGAGGACTTGCGGATGTCGTCGGTTCTCTTCCGAAGTGTTTTGACAAGAGATACTTTGATGTGCGCGTTATCATTCCGAAGTATATGTGTATCTCCAAGGAATACACGGATAAGATGGAATACATCGATTCCTTCTACATGGATATCGGTAACGACAACAAATACGTCGGCGTCTTCAAGACGGAATATGAAGGCATTACGGTATACTTTATCGACAATGAATTCTATTTCTCCGGTGCGAAGCCTTACGGAGATCTTCTGTGGGATCTTGAGAAGTTCATATTCTTCTCAAAAGCGGTTCTTTCGGTGCTTCCCGTTGTGGGATTCCAACCTGACGTAGTTCACTGTCATGACTGGCAGACGGGACTGATCCCCGTTTTCTTAAAAGAGCGCTTCCATGACGGAGAATTCTTCCGCAACATGAAGTCCGTTATGACTATCCATAACCTGAAGTTCCAGGGTGTATGGGATGTTGAGACGGTCAGGACGCTTTCGGGACTTCCGGATTATTTCTTCACACCCGACAAGCTTGAAGCATACAAAGACGGTAACCTCCTTAAGGGCGGTCTTGTATTTGCAGATGCGATCACAACCGTATCGTACACATACGCCGAGGAGATCAAGATGCCGTTCTACGGCGAGGGCCTTGACGGATTGCTTCGCGCGCGAGCAAACGATCTTCGAGGCATCGTTAACGGTATAGATTACGACGAGTATAACCCGATGACTGACAAGTTCATCGTAAAGCCTTACAATGCCAAGGATTTCCGCAAGGAAAAGGTAAAGAATAAGCTTGCACTTCAGGAAGAACTGGGACTTGATAAGGACGAGAAGAAGATGATGATCGGTATCGTCAGCCGCCTGACGGACCAGAAGGGATTCGATCTCATCGCATACATTATGGATGAACTGTGTCAGGACAATGTTCAGATAGTCATCCTCGGAACAGGCGAGGAGCGCTATGAGAACATGTTCAGACATTTCGACTGGAAATACGCGAACAAGGTATCGGCTAACATTTACTATTCCGAAGCGCTCTCGCACAAGATATATGCGGCCAGCGATGCTTTCCTGATGCCGTCGCTCTTCGAGCCGTGCGGCCTGTCACAGCTGATGGCTCTTCATTACGGAACTCTTCCTATCGTGCGTGAGACAGGCGGTCTCAAGGATACGGTAGAGCCGTATAACGAATACGAGAGTACGGGAACCGGCTTCTCGTTCATGAACTACAACGCACATGAGATGCTCGGATGTATCAGAAACGCAGAGCGTATATACTACGACAAGAAGCGCGAATGGAACAAGATGGTCGACCGCGCAATGGCTGCTGACTTCTCATGGGAAGTATCGGCCTTGAAGTACCAGGAGCTGTACGATTGGTTGATAGGCTGATAAGCTGAGTCAGTGCATACGGATATAAAAATGCCCCGGGAAGCACCTGTGTTTTCCGGGGCATTTTTATATCCGTGTGTGTTGCGAAGCAACAACCCCGAGATGAAGCGAAGCGGAATCGAGGGGAGCTGACGAAACTGTAATGAAGACAGGAAGCTCAGAGAGAAGAGGAGTGTGTTTAGATACAGATAATATCATCTGCAAATATAGAATGCCAAATAGGAAACATAAAATGCCAAAATGGAAATTATAATGCAAATACAGAATTTTTATCAGAAAAACAGCGTAAAATAAACGATTACCCACTCTTCGACCAGTGCGGTCAACGCGCTTTTCGGTGAAAATCTGGATTATTATTACCGGTATGAGGCGTAAAATAGTTAAGGATTATATCAGAATCGGACGGGCGGATGTTCGTCCTTTTCTTGTGTTTGTAGTCTTAATAAAGTAGAATTTTTAAGGGGTCAAGCAAGGTGAGTATGATTTGGAGAACAAAATGAAAAAGAACAAACTATCATATCTGCTACCGATCCGATCCGTTGTTTTTCTTCTTGTGTTTGTGATCGGATCATATACAACCGGGAAAGACCTAAGTGATATCAGTAATTGGTGGACTATAGTCGCCACTGCTGTGAATATACTTACTATCGCCGTGCTTATTTTTTCAGCAAAAAGGAACGGCATGACATATTGGGAGCTTATCGGTTATAAGAAGGGTAGCACGAAAATAAGCCAGGTCTTACTTATGTCCGTGATAGTTTTGGTGATGGGAACATGTGGGATGTATCTTGCAGGCTATCTGTGTTATGGGGTTCTTCCGTATATGTCGCCTATGATGATCGCGCCGATCCCTATGATCCTTGCAATCATCAATTTTCTTCCGCTTCCTGTAACTACTGCACTTGCAGAAGACGGATTATATCTTGGATGTGGGGTGAATCATATTAAGAATAAGGCGCTTGCTATCATCATCCCGGCTTTCTTTTATGCATTGCAGCATTGCTTTATACCGACTTTGTTTGATTCAAAATACATCTTATACCGGTTTCTGTCGTTTTTACCGCTTACCGTAATTCTCTGTTGGTATTACCAAAAGAAAAGGAATCCTGTACCGATCATGATCGGACATGCTCTGATCGACATGATGACGGTATCATGGGTACTTGCCACATCCGTAAATCCCGGTTTTTATGAAATGATGATAAACATGTAACTTAATGTAATATGTGCGGGGGCTTTTTTGTGTGACATTCCTGTGACGGCCAAAGGTTTATAACATAATTAACAAAAGGAACCGGACCGGTAGCCCGGAGAAGGAGGAAAATGAGATGATGAACAAAAAAATAAATATGGATGAACTTATAATGATCACAGGCGGAACAGGACCTATTTCAAATGAGGGTAGACCACCTGTAGGATGGCCGAATGGTTGGGATCTGCCGGACAAAGAATCTCTTGGATCATGTGACCCGCCCTGCATGAATTGTGTAGGACCGGTAACATTTCCTCCCAAGTCACAATAGCGTCACAGTCAAAAAAGAATCGGACGGGCATAATGCCCGCCCTTTTCTTTTGCAAGGAGGTGATTTGGTTGGTGGTTGAGATTATCACTCTTTATCTTCGGGATCCGGTTCGAATGAGAAGATCTCCTCGACCGGTTTCTCGAATACCTTTGCAATATCCATTGCAAGCTTGAGGGACGGATTGTACTTTCAGTTTTCAAGATTGACGATGGTTTCCCTTCTGACGCCGACGAGTTCGGCAAGCTGAGCTTGTTGGAGCCCTTTTTCTTTTCTTAATTCATGTATTTTTGTGGTTAGTTTCGGCATCAGGCATCCTTGTTGCATTTAACCGGGTTTTTATTCTTCCTTACTCTGATCATCAATTCTCCTGTATATCCCGGCAAGAACCGCGCCGGAGATGTTATGCCAGACCGAGAAGATCGCCCCCGGAACTGTCGCCATGGGCATTTGCGGAAAAGCACTTGATGCCAGCGAAGTGGCAAGGCCTG
>JAEEJD010000208.1 GCA_016281675.1 Lachnospiraceae bacterium | reverse complement strand
TGCTGCATTCCTTTACTCCCGCCGTATCCTTTGCGGCCTGTTCCATCTTGTTGGCACAGTTTGCACAGTCCACTTCGATCCCGTATGTTTTAGCCATGATAATGTCTCCTTATTGTGTTGGGTTATTTGTTCTTGTATCATATGAACAACTATTCATATGTTTGATTGTATTATACACCCGTCGGCAACAATGTCAACCCCTCTTTCAAAAAACATCAAAAAAGCACCTGCCCTAAGGCAGGTGCCTGTATTTACGGTCCGATCCGTTAATTCAACCCGGTCGCCTGTGATTCCTCTTCCGGTATCAGATCTCCGCGGCCTTCTTCTTCAAAGTCCGCATAAACAAATTCGGGATTCAGAATATCCTTTATGTCGCTGTAGAACAGATCCACCTGCTGCGATCCGTCCGCATATGAGTTGAGATCGTAAGGTCCGAAATAGAATGTCAGCCCCGCGGGATCCATCGTGAACATATATGCCACCTTATCGGGATCTTTCGTATCGGCATCAAGTTCAAACAGTCCGAGTGATTCGTCAAGATCAAAAAAGTTTCCGTCCGGATACAGAGAATTGAGCCTCTCTATCAGCACACTCTTAAGCTTTTGTGCATCCGTTATTATATCGGAGAGAAGTATATCGTTTCCCGTCTTCGTATCGAGATTGAACGTCTGGTAGAAGTAATCGGGGTGCGCTCCTCCGATATAACCGTTTTCGGTTCTGAGCATACTGACGACTCTCTCATCCGCAGCCTTAAGCTGAGTCTCCGAATATCTGAAATAGCTGTAATCGTCACCGTTTTCGTCCTGCTCTTTTGCAAACTCTTCGGCATCTTTTTTGTTGGCCTCGATCGACTCTTTATAGTGTTCCTTCTCGTTCTCATCGATCGCCTCAAGAGCTTCGGCAAGCTTCGGATAATCCTTTTTTGATTCATCGGTCAGAAGATATGCATTGCCGTAACTTTCGAATATCTTCCGCTTTCCGTCTTCGGCATATAAAGTAAGATCAAAAGGAACCGATTCAAGTTCGGGAAGCTTTACTTCCTCCTCTTTTTCGACTTCCTCCGGTGTTTTGATCTCGTCTTCGGGAACTTCCTTAACATCCGACATGTCTTTGTTCTGATTGATGGTTACCGTTGTATGACATGCGCACAGTCCCGTCATTACCATTGCCGCACAAAGAATTGTTGCAATCCTGAACTTATTCATCGTGATCCTCTCCTTATTGCTGAATTATGCTTTTCTTTCGGCAGGGCTCGATACACCGAGTCTCTTTGCCGTAATGTCTATCTGTTCTACGAGCTCTCTGTCGGTAAGCACCGTGACTCTTCCTTCGTCGTACTGCTCGTCGACCCACTTCTTAAGTTCAACAATAAGCTCATCGCTCTTCGAATACTGTCTGTCGTCGTGGAGCTTGTAGTATGTGTTGATCCAGTGTGCGATTCCCGCAAGGCCGGATGTGTTCGATACGGCGCACAGAACCGGTCGGTTCAGGAACTTCTCCGTGTCGAATATGTTGTATATCTCTTCGTTCTTCAACAGACCGTCGGCATGTATTCCCGCACGTGTAACGTTGAAGTTCTTACCGACAAAAGGAGTACGCGGAGGGATCTCGTATCCGATCTCATTCTCATAATACTCGGCAAGTTCGGTAATAACCGTCGTATCCATTCCGTTGAGCGTCCCGCGAAGCTGAGCATACTCGAATACCATCGCCTCAAGAGGTGTATTACCCGTCCTCTCCCCTATGCCAAACAGCGATGTGTTGACGCCGCAGCACCCGTAAAGCCATGCCGTTGTTGAGTTGGAAACCGCCTTGTAGAAATCGTTATGGCCGTGCCACTCTATAAGTTCGCACGGAACTCCGGCATGTGTATGTATCGCATAGATTATCCCCTGAACGCTTCGCGGAATAACCGCACCGGGATAGTTGACACCGTAGCCCATCGTATCGCATGCACGCACCTTGATGGGGATCTTGTATTCATCCATGAGCTTCATAAGCTCCAGGCAGAACGGCACAACGTAGCCGTAAATATCCGCACGCGTTATATCCTCGAGATGACATCTTACGGAAATACCTTCTTCGAGGCAGTCCCTTACAACGCTTAAGTAATGCTCCATTGCCTGCCGTCTTGTCATCTTGAGCTTTAAGAAAATATGATAGTCGCTGCAGCTTACGAGTATACCGGTCTCAGGCATGCCGAGCTGTTTTACGAGCTTGAAATCCTCTTTGCTCGCCCTTATCCAGCTCGTAACCTCGGGGAACTTGTAACCCCTCTCCATACACTTGCATACCGCATCACGGTCTTTCTTGGAATACAGGAAAAACTCGCTGGCCCTGATCATTCCGTTGGGACCGCCGAGCTTATGAAGATAATCGTATATCGTTACGATCTGTTCGGTCGAATATGGAGCCCTCGACTGCTGTCCGTCCCTGAACGTCGTATCGGTGATCCATATCTCCTTCGGCATGTTATGAGGAACGGTCCTGTCGTTGAAAGGTATCTTCGGAATCTCCTCATACGGGAACATGTTTCTGAACACGTTCGGCTTCTCGATGTCATCGAGGATGTACATATGCTCCTCAATCTGAAGAAGGTTATTGCCTTCGTTCATCGTGACCGGACGATTCTCGAAATACTCCGAACTGTTATTGTTTTTGTTACCTATCTCTCCCATTTTGATCTCCCCGACTCATCAAGGCATACCCGCCTCAAATCGTCTTCAGTGTCTTTATATATACCGCAGATACTGTAACAGTATCCGCCTTCACTTTCAAATTCTTTTATATGATAACGCTCGTCCCTGTCCGGAAGCGTTACTGTAGTGTTGCGCCAACCGCGCTCATCCGTTACGGAAAAATCACTCAGCACGCGTCTGATGCCTTCCCCGCAGCATTTGATCACGCTTTCCTTCATCGTCCAGATCCCGGTAAACTCCCTGCCGAGCATGTCAGCGTCTTCTATCGATTCAAGATATGCATACTCCTCAGGTGCAAAGAATCGCTTCGCGATCTTAAGCGCATCATCGCATCTGCACTCCACGTCGCATCCCACGTCTTGGGGCGACAGTGCCAACGCGACTCTTTCTTTGGCGTGGGACATATTAAAGCAAACCGGTATATCCGTAAGATAGGGTTTACCGTCCTCTCCTTCCGCGATCGAAAGGGTATCGGTGCATGAAATGCCCAAGTCCCCGAGCGCATGAACGAGAAGTGCGTATGCCGCGATACATCTTTTTTTGTCGGCATCGAACCTGAATCTGTCACACCTTCGTCTCCTCGCCTCGGGCATCTTATCATACCATACGGCAAAGAATTCTTCGGGCATGTTTATATCCGAAACGTATAGTCTCGTGGCAAATGATAGCGCTTTCATCTAAACAAGTATATTATCACAGAGGTTCAGCTCGTGCAACGCGCCGCTTTCGCAAGGCTCACAGCCTCCTTGGCAAGCTCTTCGATCCGCGTAAAATCTCCGTTTTCTATAAGATCGCTCTTTACCATCCAGCTTCCGCCGCATGCGGCAACACAGTCGAGCGCAAGATATGAAGAAAGATTATTTGCGTTTATTCCTCCGGTAGGCATGAACGCCACATTCGGAAACGGTGCGGACATTGCCTTTATCATATCGGGTCCGCCTGCCTGAGCCGCCGGGAAAAATTTGAGAAGCTTCAGTCCTCTCTTTATTCCCATGATCGCCTCTGTCGGACTGCACACTCCGGGTACTACCGGTATATCTTTTGCAATGCAGTGATCGACAACTTCCGGATCGAATCCGGGACTGACAATAAACTTTGCACCCGCCTCTACGGCTTCATCGACCTGTTCTTTTGATATGACCGTTCCGGCACCGACAAGCATTTCCGGAAACGACTCCGACATTATCTTAATGGATGCCGCCGCCGCTTTGGTTCGAAACGTTACTTCAGCACAGCAAAGTCCGCCCCTGATCAGGGCGTTTGCAAGCGGATACGCATCTTCCTCTTTTTTTATAACGACCACGGGTATTATTTTATACCCGGTCAGTTCGTTTAATACATCTGACATACCGTTTTCCTTTTATCTCTTAACTCTTGCACTGCCGCCATTCATCACGGCTTCAACTTCCTTAAGTGTTGCCATCGTCGTATCTCCGGGTGTGGTCATAGCCAAAGCTCCGTGTGCCGCACCGTATTCGACGGCAAGCTTTGCATCACGCTTTTCCATCAGGCCGTAGATCAGTCCCGACGCAAACGAATCCCCTCCGCCTATCCTGTCGAGGATCTCGAGATCATTATAATCACGGGCCTTGTAAAAATCACTTCCCGCCATGCAAAGCGCACTCCAGTCGTTTACCGTGGCGCTCTTCACCTGACGAAGTGTCACGGCCGCAACCTTAATGTTCGGATACGCTTTGGCCAAAGATCCCATCATCTTCCTGTAACCGTCAACGTTAAGGTTTGTAAGATCCTTATCGTTTCCCTCAACCTCAAAGCCGAGCGAGGCCGTATAATCTTCCTCGTTTCCTATCATAACATCAACGTAAGGGGCGATCTCGCGGTTTACCCTCCCGGCTTTTTCGCTCCCGCCGTTATGATCCCACAGTGAGGGACGGTAGTTAAGATCGTAAGAAACGATCGTGTTGTACTTTTTTGCCGTCCTGACAGCCTCGATCACGGTTTCCGATGATTGCTCGGAAAGAGCCGCGTATATACCTCCCGTGTGAAACCATCTCACACCGAGCGTTCCGAATATATATTCAAAGTCAAAATCATCGGACGTTGCTTTCGAAATCGCCGTGTTTGCCCTGTCGGAACACGCAAGCGCACCGCGTATTCCGAAACCTCTTTCCGCAAAATACAAACCGTTCCTGCATTCTTTTCCGATACCGTCGGTCTTCATCCATTTAACAAGAGACGTATCCACTCCGCCCTGGAGTATGAGATCCTCCATGAGTCTTCCCATCTCGTTATCCGCAAAGGCCGTCATAACCGCCGTCTTTTGACCGAAGCAACGTCTCAGGCCTCTCATGACGTTATACTCGCCGCCGCCTTCCCAGACCTTGAAATTTCTCGCTGTCCTGATCCTTCCTTCGCCCGGATCGAGACGAAGCATGACTTCTCCGATACTTACGGCGTCAAATGAACATTCGTCTTTTGATCTGATGTTAAGTTCCATGATCATATCCTCCCGGTATCACATTGATTAACGTATTTTTTAAGTGTTTTTCTTACTGCCCCTTTTCCCGCGATAAGCTCTGTAAGATACTGTGTCACTCTGTCCGCAATGCCCGCTTCATATAGGTCGACTCCGAAAAGTGACGCATCGCAAAGAAGCGGTTTGATATCGCAAAGGGCCTCTTTGTCGCCTCCGAGTCTTATGTTCTTAACATAACCGCATACCTTGTCAAGGAGCGGATCGGGACTTGGTTCAAACTCCTCTCCGTTATCGTCGACAGCCATAAGATATCTGATCCATCCCGCAAAAACAAGCGGTATCATTTTCAGATCATCCGTGTTCTTCCCGGGTGCCATGTAATTCTTTATTGTCTGTCCGAACCTGATCGGAAGCTTTTGAGAAGTATCGGTTGCTATCCTCTGCGGAGTATCCGGCATGAACGGATTCGGGATCCGTTCCCTTATCACCGTGTCGATGAACTCTCTCGGATCTATCACCTTGGGATCCGTTACGACCGGAAGTCCCTCCTCATATCCGATCCTTATGACAAGCCGATTAAGATCATCGTCTTTCATCTCGTCGGAGATCTTAGTATATCCGAGCAGACATCCGAACACCGCAAGACTTGTATGAAGCGGATTGAGGCATGTGCATACTTTCATCCTCTCAACCCGATCGACGGTATCCCTGTCCGTAAAGATAAACCCGGCCTTCTCAAGCGGCGGTCTCCCTGCGGGAAAATCGTCCTCAATGACCATGTATTCGCTTTCCTCGGCATTGACAAACGGCGCTGTGAACGTATCCTTCGAAGTTCTGATACAACCCGCGTTTTCCACACCGTCATCCGCAAGTATTCGCCGAACGTCCTCGTCCGGTCTCGGGGTTATTTTATCTATCATGCTCCACGGAAAGCTTACTTTTTCCTCATCGAGAAGATACTCGCAAAATCCCTTATTATATCGTCCCGACTCTTCACCGTCTCGCGCAAAGCGTAAGATACTCTCCTTCAGTATGTCTCCGTTATGCGAACAGTTGTCGGTCGAAACAAGAGCTATGGGATATGCCCCCGCCAGATACCGCTCATACATAAGATCGGCGACCTTCTTTCCGAAGTGCACATATCCTTTTTCCGTTATCGTAAATGTCGCCATCTTAAGCGACGGGGCACGGAATATCTCTCTGATCTTTTCGATCTCTTCTTCGTTTGACTCATCCAGAATACATGACTGCCCTACAGAGCCGATCACTTCCTTAACAACGCTTCCGTCAGACCGCAGTGTCACAAGTATCGACAGATCATCATACGGGCGGTATATCCTGTCGATTATCTCGGTGTCATAGCCTTCGACGACAGCGATCCCTCCGGTCATATCTCCGGTGCTTAAAAGCTTTTGCGCCGCAGCCGCGTGGAACGCACGGAATATATTACCGGCTCCGAAATGAACCCATTCCGGGTGCGCGATCGTCTCTTCTCTCATTTTGTTTCTGTCATACCCGGGAATGATATAGCCTTTTGCTTCCCACTGCCCTGCATTACGGATCCCTTCATCCGACAGTATCATATTTATCTCCTCTTTGCGTTCTTATCGATCGCTTCCCACAGTCCGTTAAGATAAGCGGCACCGAGAGCCCGGTCATAAAGTCCGTATCCCGGCATGGCGGTCTCGTTCCAGATCATCCTTCCGTGATCGGGACGGATCGGACCGTCAAATCCCGTTTCATAAAGCGCCTTCATTATCTCATACATATCGAAACTTCCGTCGGCCGACAGATGTGCCGACTCCTCAAAGTCTGTTTCCGAATTGAACCGCAGATTCCTGACATGCGCAAAATGTATCCGTCCTTTAAGGGATCTGATCATATCCGGAAGGTCGTTTTTAAGACTTGTTCCGTACGATCCCGAACAGAAAGTCACACCGTTGTGAACGTCATCTACCATGTTCATCATACGAAGGATGTTCTCTTTGTTCGTTATTATCCTCGGGAGATCAAAAACACTCCACGCCGGGTCATCCGGATGGATCGCCATCTTAATGTCGTAGCGGTTGCATACAGGCATGATCCTCTCAAGAAATATCTTGAGATTATCAAAGAGCTTCTCGGCGTCTACTCCCTTATACAGTTCAAACAGTTCCCTCACGTGCTCCATCCTCTCGGGCTCCCACCCGGGCATTACGGAGCCGTTCGTATCGTTTGCGATGGATGAGAACATCTTCTCCGGATCGAGTTTATCGACGGCTTCCTGTGTGTATGCAAGAACGGTCGAACCGTCCGCCCTCACCCGGGCCAGTTCGGTCCTTGTCCAGTCAAACACGGGCATAAAATTGTAACAGACCAGATGTATGTCCTCTTCACCGAGATTCTTGAGAGTCTCGATGTAGTTATCGATATACATGTCCCGTTCATCCGTTCCGGCCTTGATCGCCTCATGAACGTTAACGCTCTCGATACCTGAAATATGAAGTCCCGAAGAAGCGACCTCCTCTTTGAGCGCATGTATTCTCTCCCGGGGCCAAACTTCGCCGGGAGCCGTGTCGTAAAGCGTCGTTATCACTCCCGTCACTCCGGGGATCTGTCTTATCTGCCACAGCTTAACGGTGTCGTGACCTGTCCCGTACCATCTGAGCGTCATTTCCATTTTGCGGATCTCCTTTTACACCTTTTCAAGATCAAAGCCGAAGTAATCAACGGCGTTGTTGTAGCATATACCTTTTATGATGTTACCGAGGCTCTTTTCGTCATACGGATACATTCCGTCATCTATCCACCGCCCGATCATACGGCAAAGGATCCGCCTGAAATAATCGTGTCGGACATATGACAGGAACGATCTCGAATCCGTGAGCATCCCGATAAAGTTTCCGAATACCGACAGACTCGCAAGCGACTTCATCTGACCGGTTATTCCCGTAAGATTGTCATTAAACCACCATGCGCACCCGTGCTGGATCTTCGACCTGATACCTTCATCGGCAAAACACCCTATGATCGATCCTATTATCCGGTCGTCGTTAGGATTAAGTGAGTAAATGATCGTCTTCGGAAGATCATCAGATGAATCAAGATCATTTAACAGATCGATCAGTCCTCCCGAAAAGGCACCGCCTGCGATACAGTCAAATCCGCTGTCGGGTCCGAGACGCGCGAACATGTTGTCGTTGACGTTTCGGCGTACACCGTAATGAATCTGCATGACCCATCCGCGGTTTTTATAAAGACCCGCCAAAAACCTCATCATATATGTTCTGTATTGGGAAGCCTGCAACCCGTCGGGAGCCTGACCGGCAAGAGCATTTTTGAATATCTCTTCCGTCTCTTTTTCTCCGACCTGGTCGAATGAAACCGTTTCCATGGCATGATCGCTGACAACACATCCGTGATCGGCAAAATATCCGATCCTCTTTTCTATTGCCTCTTTCAGCGATGCCAGGCCGACGATATCGACTCCCGACGAATCCGACAGTTTCCGGATATACTCGCGAAAATCACTCTTCTCGATCCCGTTTATCCTGTCGGGGCGAAATGCAGGAAGAACCTTAACGTCAAATCCTTCGTCCGCCGAAATTCGCTCATGCCACTCGAGCTTATCCGCCGGATCATCCGTTGTGCAGATGAGCCGGACATTCGATCTTCGTATGATATCCCGGACGCTGAGCGTACCCGAAGCAAGTACTTCATTGCAATGGTCCCACACCCGTCCGGCAGTATCTTCGTTTAGAAACCCTTCATAACCGAAGTAATACTTAAGCTCCATATGCGACCAATGATAGAGCGGATTACCGATAAGCTTCGGAAGAGTCTTCGCCC
>JAEEJD010000207.1 GCA_016281675.1 Lachnospiraceae bacterium | reverse complement strand
CGCGGGACTCGGTCTTGCAAAAGCAAGAGACCTTGCGGGAGATAATTACGGCGTATATGCGGTCATAGGAGACGGCGCGCTCACCGGAGGAATGGCCTACGAAGCGCTCAACAATGCAGCAAATCTTAAGACGAACTATATAATCGTTCTTAACGACAACAACATGTCAATCGCGGAAAATGTCGGAGGAGTATCGAGTTACCTTCAGGACATCCGTACCGCGGACGCTTACAGAAACTTCAAGATGGGCCTTGAGGATGCTCTCAATAAGCTCCCCGGCGGTGTTGCCGTTGTAGACAAACTAAAAAAATACAAGAGCAGTTTCAAACAGCTCGTCGTTCCCGGAATGTTTTTTGAGGACATGGGCATCACCTATCTCGGTCCCGTTGACGGACATGACATTAAGGCGATGGTAAAGGTGTTCAGGGAAGCAAGAAGATATCCGAAGTGTGTCATAGTACATGTCCTTACCCAGAAGGGAAAAGGATACGCTCCCGCGGAGCGTCACCCCGCAAGATTCCACGGCGCGGAACCTTTCGATATCGAGACCGGACTTCCTTCGGTCAACCGTACAAAAGCAAATTACACGGATGTATTCTCTACGGTAGTCATAAAGCTCGGAGAGCGTAACGAAAAGGTTTGCGCGATCACGGCCGCCATGCCTGACGGTACCGGACTCAAGCGATTTTCACGTAAGTTCCCGGAAAGGTTTTTTGATGTCGGCATTGCGGAAGAGCATGCGGTAACGTTTGCGGCGGGTCTTGCCGCGGGCGGCTATATTCCGATCGTCGCGGTGTACTCTTCGTTCCTGCAGAGAGCTTACGACCAGATAATACACGATGTGTGCATCCAGAACCTTCCCGTTATATTTGCCATAGACAGGGCGGGGATCGTAGGATCCGACGGAGAGACCCATCAGGGTATATTCGATCTGTCGTATCTGTCATGCATACCGAATATGACGATAATGGCTCCGAAGAACAAGTGGGAGCTTTCGGATATGCTCAAGTTTGCCGTTAAGTTCGGCTCCCCGATCGCGATCAGATATCCGAGAGGACTGGCGTATGACGGACTGGAGGAATACAGAAAGCCCGTGATCCTCGGACAGAGCGAGATGATATTCGAAGAATCCGGCATAGCGCTCCTTGCGGTCGGCAGCATGGTCAAGGTGGCCGAAAAGGTAAGGGACGTTTTAAAGAATGAACACGGCAAACACGTTACGCTCGTAAACGCGCGTTTCGTCAAGCCGATCGACGGCGAGATGATAACGTATCTTGCCAAACAGCATGACCTGATAGTCACAATGGAGGAGAACGTCGAAAGCGGCGGATTCGGAGAACATGTCAGGGCATATATGAGCGATAACAGGATAGAGGATGCGGATATTCTCGTATGCGCGCTTCCGGATGACTATGTCGAACACGGAAACGTCAATATACTTGCACATGAGGTCGGGATAGACTGCGAATCCATCGTGGAGAAGATCATCGGAAGATATGAAAGAAAGGCTTGACGTTTTACTTGTAAAAAGGGGAATGGCCGAGTCAAGGGAAAAGGCCAGAGCCGTTATCATGAGCGGGAATGTCTTCGTAAAGGGACAGCGCGAGGATAAGGCCGGAACGAACATCGATGATTCGGAGACCGACATTGTCATAAAAGGTGACACGCTCAAATACGTCAGCCGCGGAGGTCTCAAACTCGAGAAAGCGGTAGAGGTATTTGCACTTGATCTTGCGGGCTGCGTCTGTATGGATATCGGAAGCTCCACGGGAGGCTTTACCGACTGCATGCTGCAAAACGGTGCGACGCGCGTATATGCGATAGATGTTGGACACGGCCAGCTCGATTGGAAACTTCGAAACGACGAACGTGTCATATGCATGGAGAAGACCAATTTCCGTTACGTTACGAACGAACAGGTCAGCGAGCCGATAGACATGGCATCCGCCGATGTATCGTTCATATCGCTCGATAAGATACTTCCGGCGGCATATCCGCTCCTTAAGGATCACGCAAAGATGGTGTGCCTTATCAAACCGCAGTTTGAAGCGGGAAGAGAACAGGTCGGTAAAAAAGGAGTTGTCAGGGATCGTAAGGTTCATGAGGAAGTGATCGCAAAGATCATAGGCGTTGCCGAAGAGAACGGATTTGCGCCGCTTGAGCTTACGCATTCACCCATAAAGGGTCCCGAAGGGAACATAGAATATCTGATATATCTTGAGAAAAACGGTGTATCGAAGGCGGACGCGCTTCGGGCCGGGATATCCGACACGGTCAGCGAGGCATTTGAAAGGACGTAAATGGACAGATTCTTTGTTATCACAAACGCAGACAGAGACAAGGGCAGCGAAAAGGCCCTGCAGATAGAAGAGTATCTTACCGCGCACGGGAAGATATGCGATCATGTCGCCATTGAGCGTGACAGCGCTCCCGACAGCAAAGAGGTCACCCGGATCAGGGAGATACCCGATGATACCGAAGCGGTACTGATCCTCGGCGGAGACGGTACGTTCATACAGTCAGCGGGTATACTGGCTCCGAGGCAGATACCTCTTATAGGAGTCAATCTCGGGCACCGCGGATACCTTGCGGAGATAGACAAGGAAAACATAACAGATGCTCTCGATAAACTGATAAACGGCGAATATACGCTTGCTGACAGGATGATGCTTTCGGGAACACCCGTTATTGATGGGAAGAGCAAGGGCGGTTTCTATGCACTTAACGATATCGTGGTAAGGACATCCGATTCCGGTGTCGGCAAGTTCTCGATAGAAGTAAACGGAACGCACCTCACAACGATGTCTGCGGACGGTATGATAGTTGCGACACCGACGGGATCGACTGCCTACAACATGTCGGCCGGCGGCCCGATCGTCGAGCCGGGCTCGGCGATGATAGTACTGACACCCATATGCCCGCTTGAAGTCGTCAGCAGATCGGTTGTTTTATCGGGATCCGATACGGTCGTCATCAGGATGATGAAGTCATCGGGAAGGCGAACGAGGACGACAGGCGTGTATTTTGACGGACGCGATGATTTTACGCTCTCGAGCGATGATGAACTCATAATCAAGAAGGCCGAAGCCTCGATCAGGCTCATAAAGCTTTCCAAAGAGAGTTTCCTTGAGGTGCTCTCGAGAAAGATGAACGCGGTCATAAGCTGAGACCGGAACGGACGAGATCATGAAGAACTACAGACACCAGAAGATAATGGAGATAATACAGGGCAGCGAGGTTGAGACGCAGGAAGAACTCGCGCATTTACTTGCCGAGTCCGGATTTGTTGTGACGCAGGCGACGGTATCAAGAGATATCAAGCAACTCAACCTCAGAAAAGTTCCGACGTCATCCGGCAAACAGTGTTATGCACCGGGACCCGGAAGAGAGACGTTTGACGGGGACAGGCTTGTGGGAATTCTGAAAGCCGGCTACGTTTCAATGGAGGCCGCATCAAACATCCTTGTCATCAAAACCGTCTCGGGAATGGCCATGGCCGTTGCGGCCGCGATAGATGCACTGTCGATACCGAAGATGGTCGGATGTATCGCCGGTGACGATACGATAATGTGTGCGATACGTTCGCATGAAGACGTTCCCGAAGTCATGGATTCGATCCATGCGCTTATGGGGAGCGAGAGATAACCGGATATAGTCTCTGTTTACGGGAGAGAAGATGCTTCAGAGTCTGCACGTTGCAAACATAGCACTAATAGATGATGTGGAGATCGATTTTACCGAAGGGCTCAATATCCTCACGGGGGAAACGGGTGCCGGTAAATCGATCCTTATTGATTCGGTCAACTTCGCACTCGGTGCGAGGATGCCCAAAGATGTCGTAAGAGACGAAAATGTGCCCGCGATATGCGAGCTTGTTTTTTCGGTCGATGATGACGCGACAAGGGATGCACTCAAGGCACTCGATGTTATGTTAACCGACGACCAGGTCATCCTACAGCGCAGGATCGTAAACGGCAAATCGAGCAGCAAGGTCAACGGCGAGACGGTTCCGGCTACGCTTCTTCGTGATATTTCCGGGCTTTTGATCGATATACACGGACAGCATGAGCACCAGTCGCTTCTGTACAAGAAAAATCACGCGATCCTGCTCGACAGCTTCTGCGGAGAGGACTTTGATTCAGAGTTATGTAAACTTCACGAAACATACGACCTGTATAAAAAAGCCGAGGATGAATATGAAAAGGCGCTTGCGTCGCAGGGATCCGCGGCGGCTGACCTTGATTACGCAAAGTTTGTCGTAAACGAGATAGAGGCGGCTGATCTTAAAAGCGGGGAAGATGAAGAACTGGAGAGTGATTTTACGAGGATGAACAATTCGCGTAAGATCGCCGAGATTCTTTCGGGGGTCGAGAGTGCCCTCTCATCGGATCCGCAGTGTGCGTCCTCGATGATAAGTTATGCCGTTTCGGGACTAAAGCAGATCACCGGTATGGACGAGGGAGCGCTCGGTATATACGAACAGCTTGCGGGGCTCGAGGATCTCCTGTCGGACTGCATGCGAGAGCTTACGTCATACGAAGAGAGTCTTGAGTATTCTCCGGAAGATTACGAACGCGTCAAAGAGCGTCTGGATCTTGTGAACAGCCTCAAGATGAAGTACGGACAGAGCATAGATGCGATAAACGGGAAACTGGCCGAAGAGTCGGCTAAGATAGAAAGACTCGGTGACCTTGAATCATATATTTCAGATCTGAGGTTCAAAAAAGAAGGATTATATGATAAACTGTCACAAGTCTGCGCCAAAGTATCAAACATGCGGCATGAGGAAGCGAAGGTATTACAGGCTGAACTCGTTGCCGCGCTCAACAACCTCAACTTTCTTGATGCGAGGTTTGAGATAAGGATCGTTTCGGATGAGAACGCGATCACACGTAACGGTATCGACGACGTGGAATTTCTTATATCCACCAATCCGGGCGAAGATTTAAAACCGCTGACGGATGTTGCGTCGGGCGGAGAACTTTCAAGGATAATGCTCGCGCTCAAATCGGTTCTTGCAAAGCGCGATAACATAGGAACACTTATATTCGACGAGATTGATTCGGGGATAAGCGGCATGACCGCACAGCTTGTGGCCGACCGAATGTCTGACATAGCCGAAAAGCATCAGGTCATAGCGGTAACGCACCTGCCGCAGATCGCCAGTCATGCCACGACACATTTTCTTATAGAAAAATCATCGGACGGCACTCATACCAGTACGAGCGTTACACCCTTATCATACGAGGGATCGGTTGAGGAACTGGCCAGGATGCTTGCAGGTTCGTCGATAACGGATGCAGTAAGAGTAAATGCAGAAGAACTTAAGAAGAAACAGAAGATCAAGAGCAGCGTATAAACGGCAGCGAAGAAGAAGGATCATGATGATCATCTTCGCGATGCTGCTTATTCTTTGCGTGTTCATAATCATGAAGGTGTCACTGTCTCTTCCTTACGAGACGGTCGATATCATGGACCTTGCCAAGGTAGAGTACTCGGGATTTAACGGCGACGGGAAGGCGACCGTATCGGTTAACGACGAAGCCGTTGATAAGCTTCTGGCTTCGGTCAAGAAGGAACATGACGAATCCCGTTTTTCAAGCGGTGACATTGACGATGTGGACTATGCCAATTTCAGGCAGAGCCTTTCTTTTTCCATACCAATGAACACTTCGTTGTCAAACGGGCAGACGGTCAACATCATCAGCACGTGCGACACGGCTCTTGCCGAAAAGCTCAAGATAGAAGTAAAGAACGGAAACAGGGAGACGACCGTTTCGGGACTTCCTGAGGTAACGAGAATACCTCTCGACGAAGTCTTCTCGGGACTAAACGTCGCTTTTGACGGCATATCGCCCGCGATCACGGTTTCCCTTCAGAACTCCAGCACGCAGCCTCTCGTATCGAAGATGATATTTGAGATAGTCGATGCGAAGGAATATTATTCGGCCGGAGATACCGTTAAGATACATGCGACATATACGGATGAGATGTGCCTTGAGACCGGATACACCGTCGATACACCGGTTGATGACTGCGTACGCGAATATCCGGTAACTTCGGATGCATCATATGTCACAAAGTCTTCGGACCTTTCCTCACGTCTTATCAAAGAGGCGATCGAGGCGGGCAAAAAGGCATTTACCGATGCCAATGAATACGGCGTCAGGATATTCTGCGAGGCGAACCTCGTGCCGGTATATATTAACAAGAAGGCGACATTCACATACGGAACCCCTAACTATGTCAGCTCATATTTCAAGTCGGTATTCCCCGAGAAGGCAGGTGAACTCGGCCTTGCATATAACGATCTTGATATCATATACGACGTGAAGCTTTCGCAGGCGGACGGTGTCAACTGTACCGCTTACGGTGCGGTGCGCTTTTCCGATATCATCAGGAATGAAGACGGAAGCTATTCATATGATTTTTCCAATCCGCAGCTCCTGTCCGTGTCGTATTTCTCGGCAAGGGTCAAAAAGAACGTTGTTGACTCGTATGCCAATTCCTACAACATCGAGAGAGTCTATCCTTAAGGGCCGTCACAGTGCCCGTTTTTCTTGACATTCTTCCCGAAAAATAATAAAATTTCATAGTGTTTTTTACTTATGTTAAAGGAGGAAGATTATGAAAAAGATTGTTTCTTTGGTAATGTCTGTTGCCATGCTTGCAACTCTTACGGCGTGCGGTGGTGCGGCAGGTGCTCCTGCTTCCGCTGCGGGAGACACGATCAAGATCGGTGTCTTTGAGCCTTCAACAGGTGACTCCGCATCGGGCGGTAAGAAAGAGATCCTCGGTATGCAGTATGCCAATGCCGAGACACCTACCGTTGAAGTAGGCGGCAAGACTTACAACGTTGAGCTTGTTATTGCCGACAACGGTTCATCAGCGGACAAGGCTCCTTCAGCAGCTTCAGAGCTTGTAGGAAAGGACGTTTCACTTGTTCTCGGATCATACGGTTCGGGCGTTTCGATGGCAGGCGGCCCCAAGTTTGAAGAGGCAGGTCTTGCAGCTATCGGTGTTACATGTACGAACCCCAACGTTACGGCAGGTAACGATTACTACTTCAGGATCTGTTTCCTGGATAACTTCCAGGCAGACGTTCTTGCAAACTTTGCAATGGACAAGTTCTCGGCCAAGAAGGCATACTGCCTCGGCGAGAACGGTAACGAGTACGACCAGGGACTTTGCGTGTTCTTCAAGCAGGTGTTTGAGGCAGCAGGCGGAGAGGTCATCACAGACTCATTCCCGACAAACAACTCTGACTTTACTTCATATCTGAACAAGGCTAAGAGCGAAGGCGCGGATGTTATCTTCACACCCGTTTCGATCGCATACGCAAAGCAGATCATGGAGCAGGCAGCTTCACTTGATATCGGTATTCCTTTCCTCGGTTCCGATACACTTGATGACAACATGGTTCTTGAGGCTACAAAGGGAACCAACCTTCAGCTGTTCGTTTCAACCTTCTATCAGGAAGGTGGTTCCGAGACATTTGATAAAGGCATCAAGGAATACATCAACGGCAATTCGGATGCTATGACAGCAAACGG
>JAEEJD010000206.1 GCA_016281675.1 Lachnospiraceae bacterium | reverse complement strand
CGATGAGCTGGCCGAGAGAAGCCTTGTCAGCATTGATAACAGGGAACTCTGAAACTTTAACCTTCGGGAAGAACTCAGCGTCGTTAGCGAAGTCAGCACAGTTCCATGTACCGTTCATGTAGAACGCATACTTACCAGCCATGAAGTTAGCCTTAACTTCGTCGTTTGTAATACCTGCACCTGAAGGATCGAAGTAACCGTTGTTAACAAGACCCTGGAATGTATCAACTGCAGCGCCTACATCAGGATTATTCCATGTAGCTTTGCCAAGGAAGATGTCGTTAAGAGTATCAGCGCCAACGCTCTTCTCGATAACTGACTCAAGGTACTCTGTTACACACCATGTCTCCTTACCTGCACAACCGAAAGGAATGATGTTCTTAGCCTTAAGGGCATCACAGCACTTAATGAAGTCTTCGTATGTTCCGGGAACCTCATCGTATCCTGCTTCCTTAAGAAGATCCATGTTAGCGAAGAGACCAACGATGTTCATTGTTGTGGGAACACCGTAGTGCTTGCCGTCGTATGTTGTGTTACCAAGCATAACTTCGGGAAGCTCGTCCTTGTACTTAGCAAGAGCATCGTCTAAGCAGTAAACCTTACCTGCTGAAACGAAATCGCCAAGGAATGCGCATGACCATGTGAAGAAGATGTCGGGCATTTCATCAGCTGAAACAGCAGCCTTGATCTTTGTCTTGTAAGACTGGTTCTCAAATGCTTCCCAGTTAAGTGTTACGTTGGGATGATTAGCCTGCATTTCCTTGATTGCTTCTTCGTAAGCGTGACGGTTTGAGTCACTCTCTGTTGCGATACACCACATCTCAAGTGTGATCGCTTCGTCTGCTGCGGGAGCTTCAGCTGTCTCTTCAGCTGCGGGCTCTGCTGCGGGCTCTTCTGCTGCTGCGGGCTCTGCTGCAGCGGGCTCTGCTGCGGGTTCTGCGGGAGCTGCTGCGCCACCGCAGGCAACAAGTGAAAGTGCCATAGCGCCTGCCAACAACATTGAAACTACGCGTTTCATTTTCATAATAAATATACCTCCTTTAATCTTACCCCGGTAACACTATGCTACCGGTTCTATCAAAAACGCTTTCGCGTATTTGATCATCATTTGGTCTTTACCATCGGCCACGGATAATCGATCGTTAGTCTGTCTCCGTCAAGCTCGTAGTAAAGTATCGTATCTTCCATCGGCTCATCGTACATGAGCTTGATCGTTTTCTCGTTCTCATCAACGAAAAAGTGCCCGTAGAAGATGTTGTCTTCAGTAAAAGTTCCTTTTTCGGTAAACTGATACGATGACCTCTCGTTATCGTCAAACCATACACCGATAACACTGTCCGGATGGCCCTCGCCCTTGAAATTGTAGCCTTTCTTCTCGTACAGGGTCATCTTGCCTTCATCTTTGTCGTCGGGAACGTAGCGCATCTTCACTTCGCTTCCGTCGGAACCTTTAAGGGTTATAAATGAGGCATCTTTAGTATATGTATAATTGCTACCTTTGTAAACGGCTTTTCCGTTATCCGAAAGAGCTAAAATCTCTTTTTCCGGTTCATGTATGTACGCCCAGCTTGCAGTGTTTCTTCCGCATGCCGTAAGCGCGAATGCCGAAAATACAAGGCTTATCAGAACTGCTGCTGTCTTTCTGTCCATATCGGCCCGGTAATGGGAACTTTGTCCAATCCTTTTCGAAAATATACGAATAATTTATCACATTTGACGGAACTTATCTTGCAAATAATTGTTTTTTAGTTATCAATTATTGCTATTTTGTGTCACCATGTAAATATTACGGTTTCATGACTATGTTGACGATCTTACCGGGAACATATATCTCCTTAACGATATTTCCAGTAAGTTTGTCGGCAATGGCTTCCTTGGCTTTTGCGATCGCCGAATCCTTCTGCTCATCCTTGTCGATCATTATCGTCGTTCTGAGCTTTCCGTTTATCTGGACCGCGATCTCAATAGTCTGATCAATGGTCTTTGCTTCGTCATACTCGGGCCATTCGGCTGTGGCAACAAATCCGTCCTGACCGAGACTTTCCCACAGTTCCTCACATATATGAGGGGCAAAAGGAGCAAGAAGCTTGATGAAGACGCAAAGCTCATCCTTTGATATCGAACCGTTAGCGCTTACCTCGTTCATGAAAGTCATCATGGAAGCAATCGCCGTATTGAACTTCATCTGCTCAATATCTTCGGAAACCTTTCTGATCATCTTGTGAAGGCTTGATTCAAGCGATGTATCGCCGGGCTTTTTATCGACAAGATCCGTAAGCTGCGCAAACCTGTCGATAAACCTCTTACAGCCTTTGACGCCGTTCTCGCTCCACGGTGTCGCAGCGCCGTAATCACCCATAAAGAGAACATAAAGTCGCAATGTATCAGCACCGTAATCCTTAACAATATCCATCGGATCAACGACATTTCCCTTACTCTTACTCATCTTGTCGCCGTCGGAGCCGAGTATCAGACCCTGATAGGAACGTTTTGCATAAGGCTCGGGAGTGTTGACGATGCCGTTATCATAAAGGAACCTGTGCCAGAACCTTGAATAGATAAGGTGCCTTGTAACATGCTCCATACCGCCGTTATACCAGTCGACGGGCATCCAGTATTTAAGTTTCTCGGGATCCGCAAGCGCATTATCGTTCTTGGGATCACAGAAACGAAGGAAATACCATGACGAACCGGCCCACTGGGGCATTGTGTCGGTCTCACGCTTCGCATCGCCGCCGCACTTCGGGCACTTGCAGTTTACGAAAGAAGTGATCTTCGCCAAAGGCGAGTTACCGTCTTCTCCGGGCTCGAAGTTTTCAACGTCGGGAAGTGTGAGCGGAAGCTCCTCGTAAGGAACCGCAACGACTCCGCACTTTTCACAGTGAATAAGAGGGATCGGCTCACCCCAGTATCTCTGGCGGTTGAACGCCCAGTCCTTCATCTTGTACTGCACGCCCTTCTTGCCTATACCCTTCTCCTGCAGGAACTCGAGCATTTTTGCGATCGAAT
>JAEEJD010000025.1 GCA_016281675.1 Lachnospiraceae bacterium | reverse complement strand
ACGGTTGGGCGCGATATCAGAGAATACGATCCCGAGACGATAATCGTAATATCTCCCCACAATATCATGTACCGGGATGCTTTTTTTATCTCGGAGGGTGAAGGGGGATACGGCGATCTGTCCGGGTTCGGAGCACCCGATCCGAGAGTGTTCTTCGGTTATGATAAAGAACTTGTCGGTGAGATCGAAAAGCTTTGCAGTGATGCTGATATCCCGCTTGTCGGTTCCGAAGAGGGAGCCGATACGCTTGATCACGGGACGTTTGTTCCGCTTTATTTCGTAAACAGACAGTACGGCATGCCCGAAGAGGCTCCGTACATGATAGTCAGGATATCACCGTCGATGCTCCCCGATTCGGATCTTACCGTAATGGGGAAGATTATAGAACGTGCCATAGCCCATGTCGGAAGACGGGCCGTTATCATAGCGAGCGGAGACCTGTCGCATAAGCTCAAGGAGGACGGACCTTACGGATTTATAAAGGAAGGTCCCGAGTTCGACCGAGCAGTAACGGATGTTATGAAAAGTGGCAGGCTCGGGGAATTCACCAGTATAGACAAAAAGGTCAACGACCTGTCGGCAAACTGCGGATATCCCGGGTTTGTGATGCTTTCCGGGACGCTTCGCGATTACAAGATAACACCCGATTTCTTATCCTATGAGGGGACATTTGGGGTCGGATACGGAATATGTATATTTAAGTGCGAGAACTGGTATGTCCGTCTTGCGAAAAAGACGCTTGAGAAGTATATCAGATCCGGCAGAGTTCTGTCGCCTGAAGAGAGCGGGGAGTTTCCCGATTTTCTTCATGAGGATAAGGCAGGCGTATTTGTGTGCATTAAAAAGGAAGGGGAGCTCAGGGGGTGTATCGGTACGATACTTCCCGCGTACGATGACGTTTTTGAGGAAACGTGCGCCCTTTCTATAAGCGCCGGTACGACGGATCCTAGATTTGCACCGGTAACGGAGGAAGAACTTGACGGTCTCGTGTATACGGTTGACGTTATGGGCACCCCGGAAGAGGCCACAAGAGATATGCTCGACGAGAAGAGATACGGAGTCATCGTAAGCCGCGGAGGAAGAAGGGGACTTCTGCTTCCGAACCTTGAAGGAGTCGACTCCGTTGAGGAGCAGCTTGATATATCATGCCGTAAGGGTGGGATCGACCCGCGAGATGATTACGGTATCGAACGTTTTACCGTGGAGCGTCACGTATGATATGCGATAACTGTACGCATAACTGCGATCTGTCCGAGGCAGGGGCGGGGCTTTGTCATGCGCGGACCGTACAAAACGGCATGGTGATCTGCGGGAACTACGGCGCAGTGACAAGTCTGGCTCTTGATCCTGTTGAGAAGAAGCCTCTTGCGATGTTTCATCCCGGATCAATGATCCTGTCGGCAGGTTCCTACGGATGCAACATGCGCTGTATGTGGTGTCAGAACGATTCCATATCGAGGGGAAAGATCGAAGCGGATCACCTTACCCCGGAGGAGCTCGTCGGAATAGCAGTCGAAACAAGAGCGAGGGGAAATATAGGGATAGCATATACATACAACGAGCCGTTCGTCGGGTATGAGTTTGTGTATGACTGTGCAAGACTTGCAAAAGAGAAGGGACTGTTAAATGTCTGCGTTACGAACGGAATGCTTCAGGGGAAGCGGTTCGATGAGCTGGCCGAATATGTCGATGCATACAATATAGATCTTAAGAGCGGAAGATCGGACAGATATGCCGCAATAGGCGGTGATCTTGATCTGATACTCCGAAATATCACAAGCGCAGTCGAATTCGGTCGCCATGTGGAGTTGACAACACTGGTGGTTCCGCGTTTTAATGACAGTGAGGATGATATCCGTACGATAGTCGGTCTGATCGCAAAGATCGATCCGAAGATACCTTTTCACATCACGCGATTTTTCCCGGCAGGGGATATGAGAGATGAGGCACCTACGGACAGGGATCTGCTGTACAGATTCCGGGATATCGCACGGGAGAGCCTCGAATACGTTTTTCTGGGGAATATATGAAGATGATCAAAAAGATAGCAGCAACGGTCGCGCTTGCGACACTGATAACCGCGGTTCCGGTATACGGCGCCGACACGACGGAAGTTCCCGCCGTGACACAGGAGACGGCACTTCCCGTTGCCGATCCGGTTGACCTGTTCCTGTCTCAGTCGGTGTTTGTCGGAAATTCCGTAGGTGAGGGACTGACGCTTTACAATAATGCGATGAAGAAAGTTCCGCTCGGGAATGCCATTATGCTCACCCGCGTGAGTTATTCGTTCTATGCGGATTCAAATAAGATGACAAAGTTCATCCCGAGACTGAACGGGGTGCCTATGAGGGCGAAGGATGCGATAAAGCTTTCCGGCGCTTCGTTCGCTTTTATCTGTATGGGAACGAACGATCTTGTCGGGAGCAGTACGCCCGAAGGCGCGTATGCGAAGTATCAACAGTATCTTGCGGATATAATGACGGAGAATCCGGGTGTGCTCCTGTTTATTGAAAGCTGCACTCCGACGCGCCCCGGGAGCAATGTCAACAACGATAAGGTTACAGCGTTCAATTCCTATATGCAGGCATATTGCGATATGTTCCCGAATATGTTCTACGTCGATATAGCGACACCGCTCAAGGACGGTACGGGATATCTTGCGGCAAATCTTTCATCGGACGGGAGCGTTCATCTGACCAATAAAGCATATGCGATATGGGCAAACACGGTAAGGACTTATATAGCTAACTTCCTTATGGCAAGAAGCGTTGCTCTTCGCGAGCAGCACGAGAAGGAATATGCAAAGGCGCAGGAGAACTACAGTGCCCAGATCGAGAAGATGGAGCAGAAGAAGAAAGAGATCAGGAACGAAAGGCTCCTGGCTGAATATAAACAAGCTGCCGCCGAGAAAGAAAACAGACGGCAGCAGCTTCTTAATGTTCCGGATGAAGGCACCCTTATGCAGATTCTTGCGGATGGCAAAGACGATGAACAGCATCCGCGTATCGTCGGCATAAAGGACCCCTTTACTCGATAGTGATTTTGTTTGAATCGGAATCTTCCCGATCTTCTGTTTCGGATGCGTTTTCCTCTTTTGAAGAAGCAACCTTCAGATCTTCGCGGTAGTCGGCTATCTTCTCGTCGGCCGCGATCAGTTTGTTCATATATTCGGAAAGATCCGATGCAGGAGCATCTTTGTAGAATTCATAATACTTCTTGCCGAGCTTGTAATAATACTCCTGTTTCTTGGCTTCCTCGGCCTTGATGAGAGCGTGGAGTTTCGCGATCTCACCGTATTCCCTTGCTTTATCGACCACAACGTTTATCGTGTCAGTTACTTTTTCGGTCACATCAGACATTTCGATATACCTCCTGTTATCTATACGTTTTTCGCCAGTTCGAATATGAGCGATTCGATACCGATCTGTTTGTCGACAAGACCGCTCTTGATCCTCTCGTCGGTTTCGGTGCACATTTCGATCTTACGGGTAAGTCCTATTTTACTACTCTTTCTGGCTGCGGGCAATGCCATCTTGACCCTCACGTCACGCATGGAAAGTGCGGCTGCCATATCTTTGAGACTCATGTGCTCCTCATCGAGAAGTTTTACGTGATAGAGAAGACGGAGCTGATCCTCAAGGAGCTTGAGAATTCCGAGGGGATCGCTTCGAAGCATCAGAAGATCACCGTAATATTTCATGGCTTCGGAAGGACGTCCCGCAAGTATGGAGTCGATCATCGCAAATATCTTATCCTCTGCGCGCGGCGGCATGAGAGCGGCAACGTCGTCGGGCCGGATGCCGTCTTTTCTGAAAGTATAAGAGACTATCTTCTCAAGATCGTTAGTGATCTGCCACATATCATCCCCGCACCTTGCAAGGAACATGTCAAGTGCAGCCTCGGTTATCGGGCGGTGTTCTTTGGCCAGTCTCTTTATAATGAAGTTTTTTAGTTCGGCATCCGAAAGGGTTGAAAACTGCGCGATACATCCGTGTGTTTTAACGGCTTTTGTCTGCTTGAGCCGGGCATCGATCTTCTCCTCGCAAAAGATAAGGACGGTCGTTTCCGGTATGTTGGGAATGTAGTCGGCCAGTTCCTCGGCAGCGTGTGAGAAAAGTTCGGTGTTTTCAAGGACGATCACACGCTTCTCGGCTGCAAAGGGCATGGTGTCGGCGAGCTCGATCACTTCTTTGATATCGACCTTCCTTCCGAAAAACTTCGTGAGATTGATCTCGTCGTTTTGCGGAAGGAACACTCCGATAAGCGCTTTTTCATAGCGCTTTATCAGATAATCCTGATCGCCGCAAAGAATGTATATCCTTTTGAATATGCCGTTTTTGATATCGCTTTCGAGTTGTTTCATGACAGGATTATATCACAGAGCCCGATAAAGTGTGAAAAAAGAGGCTCAAAACACAAATAATTGTGGTAATACGCGATTTTATGTGATAGTATATACAATATACGGCCTCCGTGACAGCGGGTTGCGGATAACCAGATCATGCAAAGGAGTATAAAGATGAACGAGAAGAAAAGTCTTAACATGAACAGAATGCTGCTCATGTTCAGTATGATCCCTCTTGTTGTAGGTGTTGCCGTGATGATGATCATCGCGATCATACTTCTCAACAATAACCTCGAACAGAAGGTTGAGGATCAGCTGATGGTTGCGGCTCAGGGTCTTAAGGACTACACCGAGTTCGAACTCAAAGAGGGTGCCGAAGAGATCACATACGATGCGGAATACATCGATACGATGAAGAAGTATGATGTGGATCTTACGGTGTTCCTCGGTGATACACGTTTCTGTACTTCGGTCCTCAACGATAAGGGGCAGAGGAACGAAGGAACACAGGCGGCCGAAGGGATATGGCCCACTGTTAAGACAGGCAAGAACTTCATCAATGACAATACAAAAGTTGCGGGGAAAGATTTTTACGTAGTATATCTTCCGCTTGTAGATGCAAGCAACAATGTAATCGGTATGTCATTTGCGGGAATGCCGAGAGAGGATATCGTCTCCGCAAGGAATCATATAATCATGGTATCCGTTATCGCAGCGCTTATACTGATAGCGGTATTTACGGCATTGGTTGTACTTATCGCCAAGAAAGTTGCGGCACCTCTCAAGGAGACCGCTGACAGCCTCGAGATCGTAGCGTCCGGTGACTTTACAGAGGAAAGCGATACCGAATCGATGCTCGCCGAGACGTACAGCCTGATCAGATCATACAGGGGACTGCAGGAGAACATCAGAGGAATGCTCGGCAAGATCAATCATATTTCCCAGGATCTTGTCGGAAGAGTCGGTGATGTGAACGATCTTGTCGAACAGAGTTCCCAGTCGGTCGAACAGATCAATACGGCAGTCGGCGAACTTGCGGACGGTGCAACGTCAATGGCCGGCAATGTTACGAGCATCAATAATCAGGTCAATGAGATGGGCGGTCTTATCAACAGCGTCGTTGAGTCGGTGGATCTGCTCACCAATTCGTCATCCGCGATGCAGCAGGCCAACAATGAAGCATACGGATACATCACCAACCTTGAAAAGTCTTCGGCGGCTACGAAGGATGCCGTTGTGGGTATCAGATCACAGGTTGTCAATACGAACGAAGCCATCATGAAGATCACAAGCGCGGTCGGCATGATCACGGATATAGCGAGCCAGACAAACCTTCTTGCTCTTAACGCATCGATCGAAGCGGCAAGGGCCGGTGAGATGGGTAAGGGATTCGCGGTCGTAGCCGAGAGTATCGGTAATCTTGCGAATCAGTCAGCTGAATCAACGGCTGAGATCCGTGGAATCATAGATGAACTCACCAAACAGTCCGAGCAGAGCGTACTTGCTTCCGAATCCGTTGAGCAGGCTATCAACGACGAGCAGGAACTTCTCGTTGAGACAAAGAAGAGATTCGATATCCTCAATACCGAGATCACAAGCTCCGTAGACGATATCAACGGTATCTCATCGCTTACCGAGAATCTTGAGAGCATCAAGGCTTCGATAGTAGAGAACGTAAGCGATCTGTCGGCGATCTCGGAAGAGAATGCGGCAAGCACCGAAGAGGTTTCCGCTTCGATGGAGACTATCACGCTGAACATGAGAGTCATCAACGAGAATTCGGACAGCATGAACGGTATCGCGAACGAGCTCGTGGATTCCGTAGGAACGTTCAAGTTCTGATGATGATTACGATACACAAAAGGCAGTGGGTATCCGCTGCCTTTTCTTTTAGGATAAAAGGAGACGATCATGAGAGATCTACCAAGGCCCGGACAGGTCTACAGGCATTTTAAGGGCAACATCTACAGGATAATCACGCTCGCATCGCATTCCGAGACCGGCGAGATGCTCGTCATTTATAAGCGTGATGATACGGAGGAAAAATCATATGCCAGGCCTCTTGACATGTTCATGAGCGAGGTCGACAGGAAGAAGTATCCGAATGTGAGGGAGAAGTACCGCTTCACCCTTTGGCAGGAAGGAGACGACCCGGATACGGGCGCGTGCCCGGACTCATCCTCGGAGATGCTTTTAAACCCTCTTCTCGAGGCGTTTCTCGACGCAGGAACGATATCGGAGAAGGTCGACAGGTTCTACGACATGAAGAAGATCGCCGATGATGAGATGCTCTCGGCCGTTGCGGCATCGCTCGATCTTGATATTTCCGGGACGCGCGACGAGAAAGCGGAAGAGATCCTCCGCGCACTTCGCGCAAAAGAAAAATATGAGAGTAACAGGTTGCGCGGGCAGTAAAATTCTTATATAATCAGTTGCGTGATTTTTGCTGTTTTATTGAACTTGAAAGGACGGAATTGACATGTATTCACTTGACATAGTTAAAGAAGCAGATACCGAAGTGGCAGCGGCCATAGAAGCCGAGATGGCCAGACAGAACAGCCATATAGAGCTGATCGCATCGGAGAACTGGGTAAGCAAAGCCGTTATGGCTGCAATGGGTTCACCGCTCACGAACAAGTATGCCGAAGGATATCCGGGTAAGAGATATTACGGCGGATGCGAGTGCGTGGATGTTGTGGAAGAACTTGCCAGAGAGCGCGCCAAGAAGCTGTTCGGCTGCGATTATGTCAATGTTCAGCCTCATTCGGGAGCACAGGCCAACATGGCTGTATTCTTCGCTATGCTTGAGCCGGGTGATACATATATGGGAATGAACCTCGATCACGGCGGACATCTTTCGCACGGATCCCCGGTCAATATTTCCGGTAAATACTTCAATTGCGTTCATTACGGCGTCAATGACGACGGTTTTATAGATTACGACGAGATGGAGCGTATCGCTCTTGAATGTAAGCCCAAGATGATACTTGCGGGTGCGAGCGCATATGCAAGAGCCATAGATTTTAAGCGTATCAGACAGATCTGCGACAAAGTCGGAGCATACATGATGGTCGACATCGCACATATCGCAGGCCTTGTTGCAACGGGTATGCATGAGAGTCCGTTCCCGTATGCCGATGTTGTTACGACCACGACACACAAGACGCTTCGCGGCCCCCGTGGCGGCATGATCATGTGCAATCAGGAAGCTGCGGATAAATTCAACTTCAACAAAGCTGTGTTCCCCGGAACGCAGGGCGGCCCGCTCATGCACGTTATCGCGGCAAAGGCTGTCTGCTTCAAGGAAGCGCTTTCGCCCGAATTCAAGGAATACGGAAAGAACATAGTTGCCAATGCAAAGGCTCTGTGTGAGGGACTTCTTTCAAGAGGTCTGTCGATCGTATCGGGAGGCACCGACAACCACCTGATGCTCCTTGACCTTCGTCCCCAGCAGCTTACCGGTAAGGAGATCGAGAAGCTTCTTGACGAGGCGCATATCACGGCCAACAAGAATACGGTTCCGAACGATCCCCAGAAGCCTTTTGTAACGAGCGGTATCAGACTCGGAACTCCCGCGGTCACATCCCGCGGCATGAACACGGCTGATATGGACCGTATCGCCGAAGCGATCGCTTTTGTTGTCAAGGAAGGTGCCGACGGAGTACCGAAGGCACGCGCGATCGTTGACGAACTTACTGCAAAGTATCCTTTATGTATGTGATTGATTTGTAAGTCAGACAGATGGTATTTTCAAGTCTTCTGTTTTTGTTTTGGTTCATTCCGATATTT